>NZ_JBEZFH010000277.1:0-8266 GCF_040649355.1 Sphaerisporangium sp. NPDC049002
GGGGAGCCGGGGGCGGCCGGGGGAGTGGCGTGGGGCGTCACGGTGAGCTCGTACGGCAGGCCGTCCAGCGGGACCCGGTAGAGCCCGAGCAGCACCCGCCAGAGGCCGGGCTCCGGCTCCCCGGGCAGGTATCCGGGCGTGGCCCACGCGGGCGCGATCGTGTAGCGGGAGCGGGCGCCGCCCGACCAGCCGCGAAAGCCCGAGGGGCCCTCGCATCCGAGGTCCAGCACGCCGGAGGAACGGTCGTACGCCAGCTCCACGGTGAACGCGCGGGTGCCCGGCGGCAGCTCGACGGGCACCGCGTGGACCTGCTCGGCGAGACGGTCGTCGAGGGTCCACCGCCCGCGCGTCCTGATCGGCCCGGGAGCGGGGCTCACGGGACCACCAGCTCGCCGTCGCGGTAGACCAGCGCGCGGGCATGGCGCGGGACCGCCCAGGCCGGGCCGCCCCGCGCGGGCTCGGCGTCCTCACCGACGACGGCCCGCACCAGGTGCTCGCCCGCGTCCGATGTCACTTCGAGGGTCACGAGATAGGAGGTGCCCAGGTTCTCCACGACCGAGACGTGCCCGGCGAAGGCGTCCGGACGGGGGGACGCGGAAAGGTCGGTGTACTCGGGGCGCAGCCCGTACACGATCTCCTCGCCGTCGGCGACGCCCGGCGCCATCGGCAGCACGGCCCCGGCCACCCGCAGCGCGCCGTCCCCGGCCACCCCCGGCAGCAGGTTCATCGGGGTGTTGCCGATGAAGGAGGCGACGAAGGTGGTGGCCGGCCGCTGGAACACCTGCGAGGGGGTGCCGACCTGCGTGATCCGCCCGGCGGACATGACCGCGATGCGGTCGGCCATGGCCAGCGCCTCGCCCTGGTCGTGGGTGACGAAGACCGTGGTGACCGCCAGCTCCCGCTGGAGGCGCTTGAGGAACGTCCTGGCCTCCAAGCGCATCCGGGCGTCCAGGTTGGACAGCGGCTCGTCGAACAGGAACACCGTGGGGTGGCAGGCGATGGCCCTGGCCAGGGCCACGCGCTGCTGCTGGCCGCCGGACAGCTGGGCGGGCCTGCGGGCGAGAAGCTCCGAGAGGCTGAGCCGCGCGGCCGTCTCGGCCGCCTTGGCCTCGCGCTCGGCGCGCGGCACCTTCTTGATCCTCAGCGGGTAGGCGATGTTGGCGGTGACGTCCATGTGCGGGAACAGGGCGTAGTCCTGGAAGACCATGGCCACGTCGCGCCTTCCCGGGGGCAGTCCGGTCACGTCCGTCCCGCCGATCACGATCTGTCCCGACGTGGGGGTCTCCAGGCCGGCGATGGTCCGCAGCAGGGTCGTCTTGCCGCACCCCGACGGGCCGAGCAGCGCGAAGAACTCGCCTTCGGCGATCTCCAGGTCGAGGGTGTCGACCGCCCGGACTCCTCCGGGGAACTCCTTGGTGAGGCCGTGCAGCGAGATCACCGTTTGATCCCTCCGTGGAAGCGGAAGCCGTACCTGCGGCTCACGAGGACGTACATGAGGACGACCGGCAGGGAGTAGAGCAGCGAGAAGGTCGAGATCAGGTCGAGGCGCGGCGATCCGCCCTCGGTGTAGAGCGTGTAGAGGATCACCGCGCCGGGGGACTTCCCGGGGTCCCGCAGCAGGATGAAGGGCGTCAGGAAGCTGCCCCACACCGAGGCGACCGCCCAGACCGCGATCGTGGCGAGGCCCGGGCGGACCACCGGGACCACGATGTGCCGCAGGATCTGCAGCGGGCTCGCGCCGAACACCCGGGCCGACTCCTCGTAGGAGGTGGGCGTGCCGTCCATGAAGTCCTTCAGAATGAAGATCGCGGCCGGGAGCAGTCCTCCGGACAGCGTCAGCACGACGCCGAGGTGGGTGTCGACCAGATCGAGCCGGGTGGCGAGCTCGAAGACGGGCACCATGGCGGCGGTGCCGGTGACCACCGACGACAGCAGCAGCAGGACGTACAGAAGGGCGTCCCTGCCCGGGACGCGGACCCGGGACAGCGCGTACGCGGCCAGCGCCGCCAGCGCCACCACCAGCGCCGCGCTGGCCGCGGACTGGAGCACCGAGTTCCCGAGCGAGCTGAGAACGTACGGGTTGTCCAGCAGTGCCCTGAAGTTGCCCAGCGTGAACTCCGGCACCGACGTGGTGATCGTCGGATGGGCGTCGAAGGGGGCGGTCGCCAGCCACAGCAGCGGCAGCGCGAAGAACCCGGCGACGACCGCGAGGAACGTGGCCCGCCCGATCGCCGCCACCGCGTGGCGCACCCGCCCGGTCTCCACCGGTACGGCCGCGCCGCGATCTCCCGCGCTCACCCGGCCACCCCTCTCCGGCCGCGCAGCAGGCGCAGGTACACCAGCGCGAGCACCAGGTTGATGAGCAGGACCAGGAACGACACCGCCGCGCCGAAGCCGAGCCGCCCGCTGCCGAGGGCCACGTCGTAGATGTAGACCGGCAGGATCTCCGACCGGCCCTCCGGCCCGCCGGCCGTGATCTGGAAGCTGGTGAAGTCGTTGAACGTCCACAGGCTGATCAGCAGCAGGTTGGTCAGCATGTGGCCCCTGATCCTCGGGAACACCACGTCGCGCAGTTGCTGGAAGGTCGAGGCCCCGGCGAGCCGGGCGGTCTCCAGGTGGGACGGGGGCACGTTCTCCAGCGCCGCGCCGTACAGCATCATCGAGAACGCGGTGCCGCGCCAGATGTTGAACACGATGATCGACGGCATGGGATGGTCCAGCAGCCAGGCGAACCCGGGAGTGTGGAGCACGGCGTTCAGCGTCCCCTGGTCCCGGTCGAGCAGGGCGATCCACAGGAACGCCACCACCGAGGACGGCAGGATCCAGGCGAGCAGCACCAGGCCCTCGACCCCCCGCTTGACCGGGCCCGTACGGCCGCGCAGGGCCCAGGCGATCGCGAAGCCCAGCCCCGCCTGGCCGGCGACCGCCGAACCGAGCACGAACTGGAAGGTCAGCCACAGCGAGGTGTGGAACCTTTCGTCCCCGAGCGCCGCGGTGTAGTTCTCCACGCCCACGAACCGGGGATCGGCCGCCGCGAGCCCGGTGAGCCTGAAGTCGGTGAGGCCGAGATAGATCGTCCAGAGCGCCGGGAAGATCAGGAACACGCCGACCAGGACCAGGGCGGGCAGCACGAACCCGACCGCCCTGGACCTCCCGAGCCCGGCCGCGTCAGCGTTCATTCGCGCTCGCTCGCTTGGGACGATCGTTCACTGGGAGACGTTGGAGGGGCCGCCGACCAGGCCTTCGAGCTTCTTCTCGTAGGCGGCGGCGGCCTCCTCGACGCTCCTGCCGGACACCACGTCGGCGGTCGCCTCCTGCAAGGCCACCGAGACCTGCGGGTAGACCGCGAGCCCCGGCCGGAAGGAGGTGATCGGCAGCACCTTCTCCGAGACGAAGCCCAGCATCGGGTCGGCGGAAAGGACCTCCTCGTTCACGTCGGTGCGCGAGGTGATCCTCGCCTCGCCCGCGAGGCCGGCCTTGGTCGCCTCGGCCGAGTGCATGAACGACAGCAGCTCCCAGGCCAGCTTGGCGTTCCCCGAGTTCGGGTTGAGCACCCGTACGGCCCCGCCGGACATGCTGACGAAGTCCTGGCCGCGCACCCCGGCGCCCGGCTGCCTGGCGGGGATGAGGGCGTAGCCGACGACCTTGTCGCGGTCGGGCATGGGCGCGACCCCGGCCTTCGGCTCGATGACGGCGCGCCAGAAGTAGTCGCCCTCCGCCAGGATGCCGATCTTGCCGTCGGCGAACTCCTGGAAGGACTTGTCGCGGCCCTTGGCCTCCTGCTGGAGCCGCGGGTCGCCGAGCCCGGTCGTGTAGATCTGCCGGTAGAAGCCGAGGACGTCCTTGACCGCCTGCGACGCGCCCGTCCACTTGCCGCCAGAGAAGATCTCCGAGCCGGTGCCCACGAGCAGGGGCAGGGCTCCCTGCATGGCGGTGGCCTCGCCCATCGCGGTCCCCGCGTCGATCTGGATCGGAGCCGGGACCCCGGCCTTCTTCAGCGCCGTGCCCGCGTCGATGATCTGCTGCCAGCTCGTCGGCTGCCAGTCGGCGGGCAGGCCGGCCCTGGCGAAGAGGGTCTTGTTGAAGAACAGCACGCGGCCGTCGGTGCCCTGCGGCAGCCCGTACTTCTTGCCCTCGAAGATCCCGAGGCCCTGGACCGCCTGGGGGATCCGGCTCCAGCCGTCCCACTGCTCGACCTCGGAGCCCGCGGTCTCCACCAGCGGCTTGACGTACCCGGCCTGGGCGAACTCGCCCACCCAGATGCCGTCCAGGTCGATGATGTCCGCGCCGGTGCGGGACTTGAGGTCGAGGGCGATCTTGGTCTTGTACTGCTCGTCGTCGACGCCGTTCGGCTGGAACAGCACGTGGACGCTCTTGCCCTTGGCCTTCTGGGCCTCTTCGAACTTCGGGATCAGCCAGCTCTTGGTCCAGTCGGCCGTCGCCGCGTTCTTCCCGCCCGAGATGGCGTTGGCGGTGATCGTCAGGGTGGTGCCGCCGTCTCCGGAGGGTCCTCCGGAGCCGCACGCGGTGAGGGTCAGGGCGGCGGCGGCCAGCGCGGCGAGGGTTCGTGTAGGTGTCACGGGGGACCTCCCCTAGGGGGGATGGAGGCATACCTGTTTACATGTCACGACAACTCGACAATTACATGGCCGGTCTGATCCGTAAAGATTATTTTTGTGGAAGATGAGGCTGGATGGGCGAAAGCGGTTCGCGCTGAGCTGATCGTGGGAAGTGCAACCACGACAGCACCACGAGTAGGGTCGGCGTAGAAGCCGAAAGCACTTGGGAGGGAGTCGCGTGGCAGCAGAGCGGGGCTGGACGAACAACTTGTTCCTGGACACCGGATCGACGTCGTTCACCGAGTTCGTGGGGTCCTACGCTCCGGGGCTCCTCCCGGGGAGATTCGACTCGATGGCGGCCTCCGTCGGTGACCTGATCCCGCACGCGACCACGATCGTCGCGTTGAACTTCGCCGGCGGCGTGGTCATGGCCGGCGACCGGCGGGCCACCTCGGGCAACTACATCTCCCAGAAGGACATA
This sequence comes from Sphaerisporangium sp. NPDC049002, assembly GCF_040649355.1. Classification (NCBI taxonomy): domain Bacteria; kingdom Bacillati; phylum Actinomycetota; class Actinomycetes; order Streptosporangiales; family Streptosporangiaceae; genus Sphaerisporangium; species Sphaerisporangium sp. NPDC049002. The sequence continues at coordinate 5,041 of NZ_JBEZFH010000277.1, forward strand.
GAGAAGGTCTTCCGCACCGACGACTACTCCTGTATGGGCATCGCCGGAACGGCGAGCACGGGCATCGAGATAGCCCGGCTCTACCAGGTCGAGCTGGAGCACTACGAGAAGCGTGAGGGCCGCGAGCTCTCGGTCGAGGGCAAGGCCAACAGGCTGGCCACCATGATCCGGGGCAACCTGCCGATGGCCATGCAGGGCATGGTCGTGGTGCCGCTGTTCGCCGCCTACGACGAGACCCGCGACGCGGGCCGCATCTTCTCCTACGACGTCGGCGGCGGTCCCTACGAGCAGAGCAACTACGCCTCGATCGGCTCGGGCTCGCTGTTCGCCCGCGGCGCGCTGAAGAAGCTCTACCGCGAGGGCGCCACCGCCGAGGAGACGGTGCTCGCGTGCATCCAGGCGCTCTACGACGCCGCCGACGACGACTCGGCGACCGGCGGGCCCGACGTCACCCGCAAGATCTGGCCGCTGGTCGCGGTGATCACCGACGAGGGCTTCCGCCGCCTGCCCGACGAGGAGGTCGAGGGGTACGTACGGCAGGTGCTCGACGCGCGTCTGAACAACCCCGACGGACCCACCGCCCCGCTGCGCTAGTCACCACCCACGGCCACGAGAGGATCACCACCGGTGTCCATGCCCTTTGGATATGTGTCCCCCGAACAGGAGATGCGGGACAAGGCCGATTTCGCGCGGAAGGGCATCGCGCGCGGCCGCAGCGTCGTGGTGCTGCAGTACGAGAACGGCATTCTGTTCGTCGCGCCCAACGCCTCCAGGGCGCTGCACAAGATCAGTGAGATCTACGACCGCATCGGCTTCGCCGCCGTCGGCAAGTACAACGAGTTCGAGGCGCTGCGGCTGGGCGGCATCCGCTACGCCGACATCAACGGCTACACCTACGACCGCAGTGACGTCACCGCCCGCGGGCTGGCCAACCTGTACGCGCAGTCGCTCGGCATGGTCTTCACCGAGTCGCGCAAGCCGTACGAGGTGGAGATCGTGGTCGCGGAGGTCGGTGACGCGCCCGAGGACGACCAGATCTACCGGCTCACCTTCGACGGCTCGGTCGCCGACGAGCACGGTTTCGTCGTCATGGGCGGCGTGGCCGACGCGGTGGCGGGCCGCCTGAAGGAGCGTTTCTCCGAGGGCATGACGCTGACCGAGGCCCTCGACGCCGCTCTCGGGGCCCTCACCGAGCCCGGCGGCGAGCGCCCGCCCGTCTCGCAGCTGGAGGTCGCGGTGCTCGACCGCACCAGGGAGCACCGCAAGTTCCAGCGGCTCACCGGCCCGCGCCTGGAGCGGCTGATCGCCACCAGCGCGCCGTCCCCCGAGCCCGCGTCTCCGCCTGATGTCAGCGGCGCGCTCAACGGGTCCCCCGGCGACTCGGCGGCCACCGCTCCCGAGGGCGACATCGACGACGGTTCCGGCGACTGAAACCAGCCGCCGAGGTCTCCGTCGAGCTCCACCCGGTCACGTCCCGGTCCCCACGCCAGTCAGGGGGCCGGGACGTGCCGTCTCCCGCCTGAGGGAGCGGACCCCTCGGCATCGGAGCCGGTCGCCTGAGCGGCCCCTCGGCATCGGAGCCGGCGGTCTCCGGCCGGCGGGACGAACCGTCAAGGTCGCGGAGATCCATACGCCCCCGGGGTGGGCCGCGCGTCACCGGAGGGCGATGGCAGGGACTGCTCACCCGGAAACCCGGAGAAGATCCCTCCCCTACGGGGCCCCGGGGACATAGTGTGATGTGATGGATCGTCGCATCTTCGGCTTGGAGAACGAATACGGCGTCACCTGCACGTTCAGGGGTCAGCGAAGGCTGTCTCCCGACGAGGTCGCGCGGTACCTTTTCCGCAGAGTCGTGTCCTGGGGCCGATCGAGCAACGTGTTCCTCCGCAACGGTGCCCGCCTGTATCTCGATGTCGGAAGCCACCCTGAGTACGCCACCCCCGAGTGTGACAACGTCGTGGAGCTCGTCACCCACGACAAGGCGGGGGAGCGCATCCTCGAAGGGCTGCTCGTCGACGCGGAGAAGCGGCTGCGCGAGGAAGGCATCGCTGGAGACATCTACCTTTTCAAGAACAACACCGACTCGGCGGGCAACTCCTACGGCTGCCACGAGAACTACCTCGTCGGCAGGCATGGCGAGTTCGGCAGGCTCGCCGACGTCCTGATCCCGTTCCTCGTGACCCGGCAGATCATCTGCGGGGCCGGCAAGGTGCTCCAGACCCCGCGCGGCGCGGTCTACTGCGTCTCCCAGCGTGCCGAGCACATCTGGGAGGGCGTGTCGAGCGCCACCACCCGTTCCCGCCCGATCATCAACACCCGCGACGAGCCCCACGCCGACGCCGAGCGCTTCCGCAGGCTCCACGTCATCGTCGGCGACTCCAACATGAGCGAGTCCACCATGCTGCTCAAGGTCGGCGCCACCGACCTGGTGCTGCGCATGGTGGAGGCCGGCACGGTCATGCGCGACCTCAGCCTTGAGAATCCGATAAGGGCGATCCGCGAGGTCTCTCACGACATGACCGGCCGCAGGCGCGTGCGCCTGGCGAACGGCAGGGAGGCCTCCTCCCTGGAGATCCAGCAGGAGTACCTCTCGAAGGCCCGTGACTTCGTCGACCGCCGTGGCGGCGACGCGATCACGCGTAGGGTCCTGGAGCTGTGGGAGCGCACCCTGCGGGCCGTGGAGACCGGGGACCTCGACCTGGTCTCCCGCGAGATCGACTGGGTGACCAAGTACCAGCTGATCGAGCGCTACCGCAACAAGTACGACCTCCCGCTGTCCTCGCCCAGGGTCGCCCAGCTCGACCTCGCCTACCACGACGTGCACCGCAAGAGAGGGCTGTTCTACCTGCTGCAGAAGCGCGGCGCAGTGGAGCGGGTGGCGTCCGATCTGAAGATCTTCGAGGCCAAGTCGGTGCCCCCGCAGACCACCCGGGCCCGGCTGCGCGGCGAGTTCATCCGCAAGGCGCAGGAGAAGCGCCGTGACTTCACCGTCGACTGGGTGCATCTGAAGCTGAACGACCAGGCCCAGCGCACGGTCCTGTGCAAGGACCCCTTCCGCAGCGTGGACGAGAGGGTCGACAAGCTGATCGCCGGCATGTGAGCGAGGGTCCCCGGCCGCCGGCCCGGGGACAGGCCGCCGAGACCCCCCGGGAGGCTCGTCACGAACAGCCGCCCCGGGGGGCGTAGCCTGGTGTAAGTTTCGCGCCGGGTCAGATGGGATATTCGG
>NZ_JBEZFH010000278.1:0-8186 GCF_040649355.1 Sphaerisporangium sp. NPDC049002
CAGGTGATCATATACGCGGGGTTGCACGCGCCTTGCAGATCGCTTTCGCCATCCCCGGCCACACGTGGCGACGATCAGCGGCCGAGCGCCGCCCGATCGGCATGGTGTTCCAGGACTACCTGCTGTTCCCGCACCTGTCGGCCCTGGACAACGTGGCCTTCGGGCTGCGGTGCCACGGCGCGTCCAAGTCCGGCGCGCGCCGGAGGGCCGCAGCCTGGCTGGAGCGCGTGGGCCTCGCCGAGCACGCGCGCGCCAGGCCCCGGCAACTGTCCGGCGGTCAGGCCCAGCGCGTGGCGCTGGCCCGCGCCCTGGCCGTCGAGCCCCGCCTGCTGCTCCTGGACGAGCCCCTGGCCGCCCTGGACGCCCGCACCCGGCTCGACATCCGCGCCCAGCTGCGCGGCCACCTGGCCGACTTCGAGGGCGCGACGGTGCTGGTCACCCACGACCCGCTGGAGGCCATGGTGCTCGCCGACCGGCTGATCGTCATCGAGAACGGCTCCATCGTGCAGGCGGGCGCCCCCGCCGAGGTCGCCCGCCGCCCGCGCACCGACTACGTCGCCCGCCTGGTCGGCCTCAACCTGCATCGCGGCGTCGCCGCCGACCGGCAGGTCAAGGTCGGCCAAGTGCTGTTCAGCGTGGCCGAGCAGGTGTCCGGCCCGGCGTTCGTCGCGTTCTCCCCCGCCGCGGTGGCCCTGTACAGGACCCGCCCGGACGGATCCCCGCGCAACCTGTGGCAGGCGCGCATCCAGGGCATCGAACGGCACGGCGACAACGTCCGCGTCCACCTGGACGGGCCGGTCACCGCCTCCGCCGACGTCACCCCCGCCGCCGTGGCCGAGCTCGACCTGACCCCCGGCCAGCCGATCTGGGCCGCCGTCAAGGCCACCGAGACCCACGCCTACCCCGCATGACGGCCGGCGACCAGGGGATTCACCCGGCCTGATCGAAGATGGCTATTGTTCTCCCGTGTCTGACGTCAAGGTTTCCGAGCTGTTCGACCCGCTCGCGTGGAGCATCGTCGAGGGGTTCGACTTCACCGACATCACCTACCACCGCTCGGCGGAGCCCCGCTCCGGCAAGCGCGTCGTACGCATCGCGTTCGACCGGCCGGAGGTCCGCAACGCCTTCCGGCCGCACACGGTCGACGAGCTGTACCGGGCGCTCGACCACGCGCGGATGAGCTCCGATGTGGGATGCGTGCTGCTCACCGGCAACGGGCCCTCCCCGAAGGACGGCGGCTGGGCCTTCTGCTCCGGTGGCGACCAGCGCATCCGCGGGCGCTCGGGCTACCAGTACGCGAGCGGTGACACCTCCGACACCATCGATCCGGCGCGTGCCGGCCGGCTGCACATCCTCGAAGTGCAGCGACTGATCCGCACGATGCCCAAGGTGGTGATCGCCGTCGTGCCCGGTTGGGCCGCGGGAGGCGGGCACTCCCTCCACGTCGTGTGCGACCTGACGCTGGCCTCGGCCGAGCATGCCCGCTTCAAGCAGACCGACGCCGACGTGGGCTCGTTCGACGCCGGGTACGGCTCGGCGTACCTGGCCCGCATGACCGGCCAGAAGTTCGCCCGCGAGATCTTCTTCCTCGGCGAGGACTACACGGCGGCCGAGATGCACGCGATGGGCGCGGTCAACCGCGTCGTGCCGCACGCGGAGCTGGAGGCGACCGCCCTCGAATGGGGCTGGAAGATCATCGGCAAGTCGCCCCAGGCGCAGCGGATGCTCAAGTTCGCGTTCAACCTGGTCGACGATGGCCTGGCCGGCCAGCAGGTGTTCGCCGGCGAGGCCACCCGCCTGGCGTACATGACCGACGAGGCCGTCGAGGGCCGCGACGCGTTCCTGGAGAAGCGCCCGCCGGACTGGGAGTCCTTCCCCTACTACTACTGACCGGTGTGTCCTGCCGATAGCCTTCCGGAGATCATTGGAGGTCTGCCCTGCACTCGTCGGCGACGAACCATCACCCTGAATCTCAGGCGGTGCTGAGATCGCTGCCGTTCGTCGCCCTGGCGGCCGTCGCCGTGATCGACCTTCTCGCGGGCCCCAGGCTGGGCTTCCTGCCGCTCCTGACCCTGGGCCCCACGTTCGCCTCGGTCTCCGGCAGCATCCGGCGGACGGCGGCCGTGGGCGCGCTGGCACTCGGCATATGCGTGCCCCTCGCCTACTACAGCAAGCTCCTGCTCACCCCCCAGAACAACCTCACCATCGTCACGATCATCGGCGTCACCGGGGCCAGCGTGCTCGCCAGCCACCTTCGTATCCGGCGTGAGCGTGAGCTCGCCAACGTCCGGATGGTCGCCGAAGCCGCCCAGCGGGTGCTCCTGCGCCCGGTCCCGCGCCGGGCGGGGGACCTTCGGATCGCCCTGTCCTACACCTCGGCGGCGGCGGAGGCCCAGATCGGCGGGGACCTGTACGAGGTGGTCACCACGCCGGACGGCGTCCGGCTGCTCATCGGCGACGTGCAGGGCAAGGGGCTGGAAGCCGTGGAGACGGCGGCCTGGGTACTCGGCGCGTTCCGGGAAGCCGCCTACGAGGAGCCCGACCTGTCCCGCGTGGGAGAGCGGCTGGAGACGAGCCTCGCCCGGCACCTGAGCGGGGAGAAGTTCGTCACCGCCATCCTCGCCGAGGTCCACGAGGGCGAGATCTCCCTGCTGAACTTCGGCCATCCTTCGCCCCTGATCATGCGCCGCGACGGCCGCGTCCTCTTCGCCGACCCCGAAGCCGAAGCCCCTCCGCTCGGCCTCGCGTCACTCGTCCGCATCGCGCCCCGGCCGCACCGAATCAGCTTCGGCGACGGTGACCAGATCCTGCTGTACACCGACGGGGTGATCGAGGCCCGCGATGCCACCAGAGCCTTCTATCCCCTGTTCGACCGGGCCGCGCTGCTCGCCGGCACCGATCCGCAGGCCGCGCTCGACGAGCTGCGCATGGACCTGATCGACCATGTCGGCGGCCCCCTGCTGGACGACGTGGCGATGCTGCTTCTCCGCCGCCACACGCCCCACGACGACTCGGCCTGAAATGACTGTGGGCACCCCCCGTCAAGTGGAGGATGCCCAGGTCATCGGCCGGGGCAATGATCAGCCGCTGCCATCGGCGAGGCGACCCCCTCCCTCAAGATCTGCGAATGCAGTACCTGGAGCAGCGCGTCACGTGCGGCGCCTACCCCGATCACGACTTTCTCGGCTGTGGTCGTTAAGACAAGGCCAGGCCCTTTGGCGGACCCAATTGCGCCCACCGCGCAATGGTGGGATGCCCTCCAGCAAGCGGGTTGACCGGGTGAGTCTTTGTAGTCGCCTCTGATAACGATGACTCCAGGGGACGCACGGTCTCGGTTAACCGGCTTCAGAATTTCCTCCTTGCAGGCGCATGCGAGCTGTGCTCAGAGTTTCGACACTCTTTGCAAATATCCGAAGAGCCGGGCCGGTTAGCACCTTATTGGTTCTCATGACTTCCAGAGCCGCCAGTGCCGGCCGGTACACACCTTCAATGATTTCACCCAGACTTGCCTCTGATGAGATTTCCAGCCGCATCGATTCACCGGTATCGTAAATCATCTGAAACGACACCGGCATGTCTGCCCGTGGACGAGAAAACCTATCGCGCCACCTCCACCCCTTTCGCGCCATCCGCACCGTGAAGGAGCCATTGAAGAAGTAGCTTTCGGCATTAGGTTTGCCCCGGGAAAGGTCGCCAATCGCTGACACCAACGATCCGAACATGGAGGCCATATAATCTCGCCAGCCGACTTCAGGGAACGCCTGGTCGCCCACTTCGATCCATATCGGCCCCCACAGTGGAGCGTCGTCGCCGGAAAGAAGCTTCACATGGGCCGTATCTACTCTCAGCGAGAACCTAGTCACAGGGATCCCTTTGGATAGATGGATCGCACCCTACTTCCAATCGTGATCAGCTCGTACGTCCTTCCGTTCACTCTGACGATTGACCTAATGGCCCCGATTGCCCATGGAGACGGCCGGCACCACGCACAGGTGATCCCCCATCGACACGGCCATCGCTTCCATGGCGTGACCGTCGAGGGGGATAGATGATCATGAAAAGGGCCGGTCGCGACCAAAGAGCCCACAACGACCCCGCACAGGGCCGGAAATGACTGTGGGCACCCCCCGTCAAGTGGAGGATGCCCAGGTCATCGGCCGGAGCCGTGGTGCGCCGCCAGGGACTCGAACCCCGGACCCGCTGATTAAGAGTCAGCTGCTCTAACCAACTGAGCTAGCGGCGCAGCAGCAGGTCAAGATTAGCGCACCCTGTGGACCACTTCGCACCGATCAGGCAGGCTAGGCTAGAACAACATTCGGGTCATACACGGGAGCGCCGATGACGTCGTGGTTCACCTCGCCCGCCGACGCCGGGGAACGGCTGGCCGCCGTGGACTATCTCGCCGACGACGGCATCGCCACGTCGGTCTTCCTGGCCGCCGCGCTCGGCAAGCCGCTGCTGGCCGAGGGGCCGGCCGGGGTGGGGAAGACCCAGCTCGCCAAGGCCGTCGCCGAGGCGACCGGCGCCGAGCTGATCAGGCTCCAGTGCTACGAGGGGCTCGACGAGGCTCGCGCGCTCTACGAGTGGAACTACAAGAAGCAGCTCCTGCGGATCCAGGCCGCAGGCGAGCAGGCGTGGGAGGAGACGCACGACGACATCTTCAGCGAGGAGTTCCTGCTTGAGCGCCCGCTGCTGAGGGCGATCAGGCGGACGACGCCCACGGTGCTGCTGATCGACGAGACCGACAAGGCCGACGTCGAGGTCGAGGGGCTGCTGCTGGAGATCCTCTCCGACTACCAGGTGACGGTCCCCGAGCTGGGCACGATCACCGCGACGCGCAAGCCGTACGTCGTGCTGACCTCGAACGCGACCCGCGAGCTGTCGGAGGCGCTGAAGCGGCGCTGCCTGTACCTCCACCTCGACTACCCCTCGCCCGAGCGCGAGCGCGACATCGTGCTCGCGCAGGTGCCGGGCATCGAGGCCTCACTGGCCGACCGGCTGGCCCGTACGGTCGCCACGCTGCGCGCCCTGGAGCTGAAGAAGTCCCCCTCGATCGCCGAGACCATCGACTGGGCCCACACGCTCCTCGCGCTCGGGCGCACCGACCTGGACGAGGCCACGACCGCCGGCACGCTGGGTGTGGTGCTGAAGCACGCGTCCGACCAGTCGCGGGCGATCAAGGAGCTCGGGCTGACGGCCCGCTGACGACGACCGGCCGGAGGAGGTGGGCGATGTCGCTGCTCGACAGGCACGTGGGGTTCGTGGACGCGCTGCGCCGGGCCGGGCTGCCGGTGTCGCTGGCCGAAGGGCTGGACGCCGCCCGCGCGCTCGAAGTGATCGACCTGACCGAACGGGAGACGCTCCGGGCGGCGTACGCCGCCACGCTCGTCAAGCGCCCCGCGAACCGGCCCGGATTCGACACGCTGTTCGACCTGTGGTTCCCGCCCGTGACCAGCGCCCTGCGCGGGCCCCGTACGGACGAGCCGGACCTCGAACACGCGGAGGTCCCAGAACTGCGCGACCGGCTCGCTGAGCTGCTGCTCGACGATGCGGGGGCCACGGGCGATCCCGCCTTCGGCGCGTATGTACGGGCGATGGTCGAGCGGTTCGGCCGCATGCCCGCCGGCGCCGGGCGCCAGAACTGGTTCTCCTACTCCGTGCTGCGCACCCTGTCGCCCGGCACGCTGATGGCCCGGATGCTCAACGAGGTGCTGGTCGGCCAGGAGGGAGGGCTGGCGGAGAAGGTCGCCCGCCGCCGCCTGGCCGACGGCATCGCCGGGTTCGAGGCCGCCGTCGCCTCGGACGTGCGCAGGAGGATCGCCGAGGAATCGGGCGTGGAGAAGATCGCGAGGTCGGCCGTGAAGCCGCCCGTCGACCAGGTCGACTTCCTGCGGATCACCAAGGCCGACCTGGCGACGCTGCGGCGGGAGGTCTACCCGCTGGCACGGCGCCTCGCCACCCGGCTGACGATCAGGCAGCGGCTGGGCCACCGCGGCCGGCTGGACTTCAGGCGCACCGTCAGGGCCTCGCTGAGCACGGGCGGGGTCCCGCTGGTCACCCACATGAGGCCGCGCCGCCCCCACAAGCCCGAGCTGATCGTGCTGTGCGACGCCAGCGACTCGGTGGCCACGTTCTCCCACTTCACCCTGCTGCTGACGTACGCGCTGCGCGAGCAGTTCGCCAAGGTGCGCGCGTTCGCCTTCGTGGACACGGTGGACGAGATCACACGGTTCTTCGCGCCGGGGATCGACGTCGTCGACGCGATCACCCGCATGACCGAGGAGGCCGACATCACCCGCTTCGGCCGGAGCGACTACGGCCACTCGTTCCAGAGGTTCGCCGAGAATTACGGCGAGGCGATCGGCCCGAAGACCTCACTGCTGATCCTCGGGGACGCCCGCTCGAACTACCAGCCGCCCGAACTCGCGACGTTGAAGCGCCTCGCCGGCGAGGCCAGGCACGCGTACTGGCTCAACCCCGAACCGCGTGCGCAGTGGGACACCGGTGACTCGGTCGCGACCACGTACGGAGGCGTGGTCGCGATGCACGAGTGCCGCAACGTCGCCCAGCTCGCCGCCTTCATCGAGGAGCTGGCCTAGCGAGGAGTCAGTTCATCCGCCGCAGGATGCGCGCGGCCGTACGGGCGAGGTCCTCCACCTGCTCTTCGGTCAGCTCGGCGTGCGCGTCGCCCAGGATCCACTTCGCGGCCTTGCGGGGCAGGAAGAGCGTCAGCCCCTCGGCGCTCACCACGGCGGTCTTCACATGCCCGCCGTGTACGACGAGCAGGGGCGCGATCTCCACGGGAATCCCCGACTCCCTCGACAGCAGCTCGCTCATGGCCGTGGCGGCGTCCACGAGCCCCTTCGCCACCGCGGTGCCGGACCGCTCGCCGAAGAACAGCTTGCCTCCGTACGCCGCGATGTAGGTGTCAGGCGGCCAGGCCTCGTTGTCGACGATCCACACCCCGCCGGGGCCGATGACCAGGTGGTCGATGGAGGCCTTGCCGGGTACGGCCCGTCCGTCGAGGACGCGGTAGCCGTGCTTGGCGAGCCCTCGGCGTAGCAACCGCCCGGTCCGGGTCGCGCCGCTCCGCTTGCCGCGCCAGACGGCCGTGGCCTCGAACATGCGCCAGGAGATGAACCCGTCCACGGCCCAGACGGCGCCGCCTCCGAGGAGCCCTATCAGGAACGGCAGGGGAAACGACCGGTAGAACGCCAGTGCGGTGATGAGGACGAAGCCCGCCCCCGCCATGATGTGGCGCCGGCGACGACGCTCTGACCTCGTCTCGCGCCAGCGGAGCTCGTACATCACCGAGGGCGAGCCCCACTTGAACTTGTCGTCCTGCGGCACGTAGATGGACCCATTGGGCACCGGAAACCCCCACGATTTCAGGCTCGGTCGATTACCTTGTGGAATACCCAACTAGGGGCTCCAGCTTTCCTAAGGTTACGGAACTAACCCACCCGCGACACAGAGCGGGCGTGGCGAACCGTGGGTTGGAGGGCGTGACGCGGCACGACGGAATACGAATGTCACAGCCGGTTAACCGACCAGTCGGTATGCTGACGGCATCGACATTCAGGGGAGGCGTGCGTGATGGCGCGCAGCAGGGTCCGGGAACCGGCGACCACGAGCGACGACAAGCCCGCGAAGGCCTCCGCGGCCAAGGACGAGCCGGTGCGGCAGAGGCTGATGGCCGAGGCGACCCGCCTGTTCGCGGACAAGGGCTTCGAGAGCACGTCGGTGCAGGAGATCGTCGCCGCGGCCGGGGTCACCAAGGGCGCGATGTACCACTACTTCGACTCCAAGGACGACCTGCTCCGCGAGATCTACGCCCGCGTGCTGCGCATGCAGATCGAGCGGCTCGACCGGTTCGCCGACGCCCCAGGGCCGGTCGCCGACCGCGTACACGCCGCCGCCGTCGACGTGATCGCCACCACCGTGGAGAACCTCGACGACTCCAAGATCTTCTTCCGGTCGATGCACCAGCTCGCCCCCGAGACCCAGAAGGCCGTACGGGCGGAGCGCCGCCGCTACCACGAGCGGTTCCGTGACCTGCTGGTCGAGGGGCAGCGCTCCAAGGTGTTCCGCGACGACGTGCCGGCCGACCTCGTGGTCGACTTCTTCTTCGGCTCCGTCCACCACCTGGGCACGTGGTACCACACCGACGGCCGCCTCTCGGGGAC
>NZ_JBEZFH010000279.1:0-8009 GCF_040649355.1 Sphaerisporangium sp. NPDC049002
GCCGGAGCACGGGCGGGCGTGCAGATCGCCACCAAGTACCACGAGGCGCCGCTCGCCTACGTGCTGTCCGCGTTCGCGGCGGCGGTCTACACGGTCACCGCGATCGACCGCGAGTCCCGTACGGTCGGCACCGCCGACGGCGGGCGCGAGCCGTACGACGTCCTGGTGCTGGCGACGGGCAGCGAGCCGGTCGTGCCGCCCATCCCCGGCGCCACCCGGGCGATCACGTTCCGGACCATGGACGACTGCGACCGCATCCTGGGCGCGGCGGCGACCGCGACCGGCGCGGTGGTGGTCGGCGGCGGCCTGCTCGGCGTGGAGGCCGCGCGCGGGCTCGCCGGGCGCGGCATGCCGGTCACCCTGCTCCACCTGGCCGGTCACCTGATGGAACGCCAGCTCGACGCCGAGGCCGGGCTGGTGCTCGGCGAGGCGCTGGCCGGGCTCGGGGTGACCGTCAGGACCGGTGCCGAGGTCGCGGCGATCCACGCCCACGGCGTCGAGCTCGCCACGGGCGAGACGCTCGCGTCGGAACTGGTGGTGCTCGCCTGCGGGGTACGGCCGCTGGCCGGCCTCGCCGGGGACGCCGGCCTCGCGGTGGCGCGCGGGGTCGTCGTCGACGACCGGATGCGCACCGCCGACCCGGCGATCTACGCCATCGGCGAGTGCGCGCAGCACGACGGCACGGTGTACGGCCTGGTGGCGCCCGCGTGGGAGCAGGCGGCCGTGGTGGCCGACCTGATCACCGGGGCGGACGCCACCGCGAGGTACCGGGGCTCGCGCCTGGTCACCCGCCTGAAGGCCAGGAGCGTCGAGCTGGCGGCCATGGGGGAGACGCACCTGACCGAGGACGCCTCCGGCACGGTGGAGGTCGTCCGCTTCAGCCACAGGGCCCGCGGCATCTACCGCAAGCTCGTGATCAGGAACGACCGCCTGGTGGGCGCCATCCTGCTCGGCGAGTCGCCCACGGTGGGAACGCTCACCCAGCTCTACGACCGCGGCGGGCCGCTTCCCCGCGACCCGGCCGGGCTGCTGTTCCCCGGCCTCGACGGCGCGGCGCTCGCCGACGGCCCGGCCCGCATGCCCGACTCCGCGCGGGTGTGCGAGTGCAACAACGTGACCAAGGGCCGCATCCGCGCCTGCTGGGAGGCGGGCGCCCGCGACACGGCGGCCGTGGTCGCCGCCACCAGGGCGACGACCGGGTGCGGCACCTGCCGCGACGCGGTCGAGAGCCTCATCGGCCGGCTGCGCGAGCAGGAGGAGGTCCGCGCGTGAGGATCGTGGTGGCGGGGTACGGGCCGGCGGCCCACCGGTTCGTCGAGACACTGGCCCGCAGGGGCTTCACCGGCACGATCACGGTGCTCGGGGAGGAGCCGAGGCCCGCGTACGACCGCGTGGCGCTGACCTCCTATCTGTCCGGACCGCCGGGCGCGAGCGCCGACGACCTGACCTATCCGGCTCCCGGCGGGCCGGTGGTGGCGCGGCTGGGCGACCGGGTGGCCTCCATCGACCGCGCCCGCCGCACCGTGACCACCGAGGGCGGCCACGACGAGCCGTACGACGTGCTGGTGCTGGCGACGGGGTCGGCGCCGTTCGTGCCGCCGGTGCCGGGGGCCGGGCGGGCCTTCGTCTACCGCACGATCGACGACCTGGACGCCATCCGCGCGGCGTCCGCGCGGGCCACCTCCGGCGTGGTCGTCGGAGGCGGCCTGCTCGGGCTGGAGGCGGCCGACGCGCTGCGCGGGCTCGGCCTTTCCACGCACGTCGTCGAGATGGGCGACCGGCTGATGCCCCGTTGCGAGCACTTCGACCACGGCAGGCCCGAGTTGTTCGAGATCGTCCGGGTGCGCAGGATCACGACGTTCTCGCGGCTCATCGCCGAGCACGGCCGGGGGCGTGGCTGCGACGTCTGCAAGCCCGTCGTCGCCTCGATCCTGGCGTCGCTGAACGGCGGGCACGTCCTCGACGGCGAGCGGGCGGCGCTGCAGGACACCAACGACCACTTCCTCGCCAACATCCAGAAGAACGGCACGTACTCGGTGGTGCCGCGCATTCCGGGCGGTGAGATCACCCCGGAGAAGCTCATCGTGATCGGGGAGGTCGCGCGCGACTTCGGCCTCTACACCAAGATCACCGGCGGCCAGCGGATCGACCTGTTCGGCGCCCGCGTGGAGCAGCTTCCCGCGATCTGGAAGCGGCTGGTCGACGCCGGTTTCGAGTCCGGCCACGCCTACGGCAAGGCGCTGCGCACGGTGAAGTCCTGCGTGGGGTCCACGTGGTGCCGGTACGGGGTGCGGGACGCGGTCGGCATGGCCATCGCGCTCGAACTGCGCTACCGGGGGCTGCGCTCGCCGCACAAGCTCAAGGCGGCCGTCTCCGGTCCGCGACGTGATCGTGGACGACTCGCTCGGGATCGCCGTCGCCCTGGACGCGGGCATGGAGCGGCACGTCGCCGGCTACTTCGACGAATGGCGCGCCACCGTCGAGGACCCCGGCAAGCTCCGCCGGTTCGTCAGCTTCGTCAACGCCCCCGGCACCCCCGACCCCTCGATCGTCTTCGAGACCGAACGCGACCAGATCAGGCCCGTTCTCGTGGAGGTGACCCGCCGATGACCACCGTCCAGAAGGCTCCGGTGACCGCGACCGGCGAGAGGTGGACCGCGATCTGCGCCTACGCGGACCTGATCCCCGAGCGCGGCGCCGCCGCGCTGCCAGGGGCCGTCAGATCGCGCTGTTCCGTGCCTTCGACGGCCGCCTGTCCGCCGTCGGGAACCGCGACCCCCACAGCGGGGCGTACGTGATGTCGCGCGGCATCACCGGCACCAGGGGCGACGAGCCCGTGGTGGCGACGCCCATGCACAAGCAGGTCTTCTCCCTGGTCACCGGCGTCTGCCTGGACGATCCGGCACTGGCAATACCGACATATCCGACTCGTGTCACCAACGGCACCGTGGAGGTGAGCGTGGAATGACAGCCGCGCTTCTGGACGACCCCCTGACCACCCTTGAGACGGCGCCCGACGCGCTGGCCGGGTTCACCATCGGGGTGACCGCGACCCGACGCAGGGAGGAGTTCGCCGCCCTGCTCGAACGGCGGGGCGCCCGGGTCGTACGGGCTCCCGCGATCCGCCTGGTGCCCCTCGCCGAGGACGCCGACCTGCTGGCGGCCACCCGCGAGTCCCTGGACGGGCCGGTCCACGACGTGGTGGTCACCACGGGCGTCGGATTCCGGGGGTGGATGGCCGCCGCCGAGGGCTGGGGGCTCTCCACCGACCTGGCCGACCACCTCGCGGCGGCGCGGCTGCTGCCCCGGGGGCCGAAGGCCCGTGGCGCGGTGCGCGCCGCCGGGCTGAACGATCACTGGACCCCGCTCACGGAGTCCTGCGAGGAGATCAAGCAGTACCTCCTCGGCCAGGACCTGCGGGGCAGGCGCATCGTGGTGCAGTTGCACGGCGAGCCGCTGACCGGCTTCGTCGCCCAGTTGCGGGCGGCGGGCGCCACCGTGATCGAGGTACCGGTCTACCGCTGGCTGCCCTACCGCGACGCCTCCCCGCTGCGCCGCCTGATCACCCAGGCGATCTCGGGGTCGGTGGACGCCGTGGCGTTCACCAGCGCCCCCGCCGTGCACGCGATGCTCAACGCCGCCAGGGCCGAGAGCCTGGAGGACTCGCTCGTCGCGGCCTTCAGCGGCCCGGTGGTGGCGGCGTGCGTCGGCCCGGTGACGGCGGCGCCGCTGCTGGCCAAGGGCGTGCCGGTGATCCAGCCGGAGCGTTCCCGCCTCGGCGCGCTGGCCCGCACCCTCGCCCGTCACCTTCCCGAGCACAGCGTCACGCGCGTGAGCGCGGGCGCCCACCGGCTGGAGATCCGCGGGCACGCGGTCGCCGTCGACGGCGACCTCAAGCCGCTGCCGCCCGCGCCGATGGCCGTGCTCAAGCGCCTCGCCGAGCGTCCCGGCCACGTCGTGCCCCGCTCCGACCTGCGCGTGGTGCTGCCCGGAGGCCCGTCCAGGGACTCCGCCGAGCACGCGGTCGAGATGGCGGTCACCCGGCTCCGCCGCGCCCTTGGGCCGTCGGGCATCGTGGAGACCGTGGTCAAGCGCGGCTACCGGCTGGCCTGCGACCGGGTGGACGCCCGGTGACGACCACGGCCGGCGCGGGCCCCGACCGGAAGGACGGCGGGTGAGGAGGAACCGGGAGGTCCCCCTGAGGGGCGGTTCCCGAGACGGTTCCCCGGCGGCGGTGGCCGCCGGGACGCTGGTGCTGGTCGCCCACGGCACGCGGAGCGCGGCGGGGGAGGCCACGCTCGCCGCCCTCGCCGAACGGGTGCGCAGGGCGCGGCCCGGCCACCGGGTCGAACTGGGCCACCTGGAGATCAGCTCGCCCCTGCTCGCCGACGTCCTCGCGGGCGTGCCGGGGCCGGTGGTCGTGGTCCCGCTGCTGCTCGCGGGCGGCTACCACGTCCACATCGACCTGCCGGCGGTCGTGGCCGGAGCCAGGCCGGACGCCATCGTGGCCGGACGGCTGGGCCCGCATCCGCTGATCACCTCCGTGCTGGCACGCCGGCTGGCGGCGGCCGGGCTGCGCTCCACCGACGCCGTGATCCTCGCCGCGGCGGGCTCCTCGGACCCCTCTGGCCTCGCCGACGTGCGCTTCGCCGCCCGGCTGCTGTCGGTACGGCTGGCGCGCCCGGTCACCGCGGCGTTCGCCTCCGCGGGCAGCCCGACGGTCGCGGCGGCCATGGAGAGGCTGCGGTCGGGCCCCGCGCCACGGGTGGCGGTCGCCTCCTACCTGCTGGCCCCCGGGTTCTTCCATGGCCGGCTGGAGTCGAGCGGGGCCGACGTGGTGAGCCGCCCGCTCGGCGCCGAGGACGACCTGGCCGCCCTGGTGTGGCAGAGGTTCGACGAGGCCGCGGCCGCGATCGGCCGGGGAGGCGCCGGGCCGGCGGCTCAGGAGAGCGCGGGGGCCCGGGGCGTGGCGGTCTCCAGCCGCAGTTCCCGTACGATCTCGACCGCGCCGTCGTCCCGCGACAGCCCGGAGCCGATGAACATCTCGTAGTAGGCGTGCCGGAAGCAGCCGGCGAGCAGGAGGCGCGCGCTGGCCTCGGGGGTCACGTCCGGCGACACCCGCCCAAGGCCCCGCTCGGCCGCGAGGTACTCGGCGAGGGGGGCGATCTCGGAGGCGGGGCCGAGATCGGTCTCGCGCAGCGCCTCGCGGAACCGCACGGTGATCGAGGGGGAGAGGAACGCGGGCATCGCCGCGGCCTGTACCTCGGCGTAGTAGGCGATGCCGGCACGGGCCACCGGCAGCAGGTTGTCGTTCACTCGTCCCTTGCCGGTCATGTGCATCAGGGTTTCGAGGGTGCGGAGCCAGACCGGCAGCCGGTCCTGGAGCAGGGCGAGGAACATCTCCACGGCCTGGGCCGGCGTCGCACCGCGCAGCTGGGGGTACGCGGCGCCGCTCGCCTGGCCGGCGGGTGCGTTCGCGGGCCGGGCGGCCCCGTCTCCGCCCTCCTGCTTCATGAAGACGGCCATTTCGAGAACGCGTCGCCGCGTCTCCTGTGCTCTCTTGTGCGGATCGGGATATTGAGTCGCCATGGGGGTCCCAAGGTGCGCAGTCACATGTGTAGGTTCAGCACGCGGGTGGCGTCGTACACGATGTTTGCGGAGTCGTGTTTCTCTCCGTTATCGAATCGTTGCCGCGCGTGGGTGCCGCCCAGGTGCAATGGTGCGGAACGGCGCAGCGGCCAATTATTACCCGAGATCCCGGCCGCGCGTGGGCGATAACGCGAAGTATGTGAATTGCGCCTTTTGTGAATCTTCACGTAAATATGCCCCAGGCGTCCGCCTTCCGGCGGGGTGCGGCGCGCGTCAGCCTTCGGTGTCGTTGTCGCGCCGCCGCAGGTAGCGCTCGAACTCGGCCGCGATCGCGTCGCCGCTCGCCTCGGGCAGCTCGGCGGCGTCCTTGCGCTCCTCAAGCTCGCGCACGTACTCGGCCACCTCGGAGTCCTGGGCGGCCAGCTCGTCGACCCCGTGCTCCCACGCCTGCGCCTGGTCGGGCAGCTCGCCGAGCGGCATCGGGATGTCCAGCAGGTCCTCCATGCGGCGCAGGAGGGCCAGCGTGGCCTTGGGGTTGGGCGGCTGGGCGACGTAGTGCGGCACCGACGCCCACAGCGAGACCGTCTTGGTGCCCGCCACGCCGAGGGAGTGCTGGAGCACCCCGACGATGCCGGTGGGGCCCTCGTAGCGGGTCAGCTCCAGGTTGAGGGAGCGCGCGAGGCCCGGATCGCTCACCGAGCCCACGATCGGCACCGGCCGGGTGTGGGGGGAGTCGTTGAGCAGGGCTCCGAGCAGCACCGCGGTCTCCACGCCGAGCTCCAGGCTGATGCTGACCAGCTCGGCGCAGAAGGTGCGCCAGCGCATGTTGGGCTCGATGCCGCGCAGCAGCACCACGTCGCGCTTACTGCCGGGCGGGCGCGCCACGAGCAGGCGGGTGGTGGGCCACACGATAGAGCGCGTGAGGCCGTCGCCCATCTCGACGACCGGGCGGGTGACCTGGAAGTCGTAGTAGTCCTCGGGGTCGAGCTCGACGAGCGGGGTGGCCTTCCATTCGGCCTCCAGGTGCGCGAGAGCGCCGCTCGACGCCTCCCCCGCGTCGTTCCAGCCCTCGAACGCGGCGATCAGCACCGGGTCGACGAGCTCGGGGAGTCCTTCGAGCTCGATCACGCGCCGCCTCCTCCTCGCCTGGCCGAGGCCGCCAACGTCCCCGCAAGCGTCCTCTCGGCCGCCGGCGGCGGCCTTGTGCCTGTCTAAGCCTATTCGTTGAGGGGCGTTCAGTGTCACGGAGAGGCGACAGGCGGACCTCGGAGCCCTACCGAACCCTCACCCGCATATTGGGAGACCACCGGACATCTCAGGCGTTTTCGGTGCTCGGGCGGTCACATCATGCCTCCCGCTAGGCTTGAGTTCATGAACAGCGGAGCGTCCTTCAGACAGACCCTGTCCCAGCGTGTCCTGGTCGCGGACGGGGCCATGGGGACGATGCTGCAGGCCTACGACATCACGCTCGACGACGTGCTGGGCCATGAGGGCTGCCCCGAGGTGCTCAACGTCACCCGCCCCGACATCGTCCAGGCCGTGCACGACGCCTACTTCGAGGTGGGCGTCGACTGCGTGGAGACCAACACCTTCGGCGCCAACTTCGCGGCCCTCGGCGAGTACGGCATCCCCGAGAAGATCTACGAGTTCTCCGAAGCGGGTGCCCGGCTGGCCCGTGAACGGGCCGACCACTGGTCGACCGGCGAGCGGCCCAGGTTCGTGCTGGGCTCGATGGGTCCGGGAACCAAGCTCCCCACCCTCGGGCACCTTCCCTACGCCACCCTGCGCGACGCCTACCGCGACAACGCCGCCGGTCTGATCGCCGGGGGCGCCGACGCGCTGATCATCGAGACCTGCCAGGACCTGCTGCAGGTCAAGGCGGCGGTCATCGGCGCCAAGCACGCCATCGAGGCCGCCGGCCGCGACGTGCCGATCATCGCGCAGGTCACCATCGAGACCAACGGCGCGATGCTGCTGGGCTCGGAGATCGGCGCCGCGCTGACCGCCATCGAGCCCCTGGGCGTCGACGTGATCGGGCTCAACTGCGCCACCGGCCCGTCCGAGATGAGCGAGCACCTGCGCTACCTGGCCAAGCACAGCCGCCTTCGGCTGTCGTGCATGCCCAACGCCGGCCTGCCCGAGCTCACCTCCGAGGGCGCCCGCTACCCGCTCAGCCCCGGCGAGCTCGCCGACGCCCACGAGACCTTCACCCGCGACTACGGGCTCTCCCTGGTCGGCGGGTGCTGCGGCACCACCCCCGAGCATCTGCGCCGGGTGGTCGAGCGCGTGCGGGGCCAGGTTCCCGCCGCGCGGCGACCGCGCCCCGAGGCGGGTGCGGCGTCGTTGTACCAGCATGTGCCGTTCCGTCAGGACACCTCGTATCTGGCGATCGGTGAGCGTACCAACGCCAATGGGTCGAA
>NZ_JBEZFH010000280.1:0-7842 GCF_040649355.1 Sphaerisporangium sp. NPDC049002
CCCCGACGCCGTACGTACCGCCCACCCGGGCGCCGAGTGGCTGGCGCGCGCCGAGAAGGCCCTGGGCGAGGCGCTGGAGCTGACGGGCGGTGAGGACGGCGCCTGGCTGGCCGAGCGCGCCGTCGAGCTGTCCCGGCGGATCGCGCCGCTCGGCCGCGTGGGCGCCACCCCGCTGATCCGCATCCACGCAGACCTGCACGTCGGCCAGACACTTCGCTGGCGGGACGGCTACGCCGTGATCGACTTCGACGGCAACCCCACGGTCACCGGAGCCGACCCCTTCCAGCCGGCGGCGCGCGACCTGGCGCAGCTCAGCACCAGCCTCGAACACGTAGCCCAGGTGGCGATCATGCGAAGGGACGCCGATCCGGCCGGGGCCATCCTGTGGGCCTCCACCGCGCGGGAGACCCTGGCCTCGGCCTACCGCGATCGCCTGGCCGCACGGGACATGTCCGCGCTCCTGGACGAGTCACTGCTCGGCCCCTTGGAGATCGAGCAGGAGTGCCGCGAGCTGATCTACGCCACCCGCCACCTCCCCCGCTGGCGCTACGCCCCCATGGGAGTGCTGCGCAGCCGCTTCCCCCGATAGGGCCGTCCTCGCGTACGGCCTTCGCCGCGACGCCTGGAGCCAGGCAAGGGTGCCACCCCGGAGAGTGGAACACTTACCTGGCACTCCGGCGCGGGAGGCCTCCGATATGTCGTTCGGATACGCCACCAATTCCCGTACTTGGTGCAGTATGCCTCGGCCGAACCGAAGGGTCCCGTCCGTGAGCCTGCACCCGGTCGCCGCGCTCGCCACGGAGCCTGTACCCGCGACGCCTACGGAGAACGAGACGAGGGCCAGGGACGAGAGCGCGATCGCTTCACGGAGCACGAATTACCTTTCCGAAGGCGCTCAACTCGATGCGACAACGATATGGACAGTCAAAATCGTGTCAGGAATCCGGTCCCCGAATAACGACCCCAAGGCGCCGCGTATTAATCCGATCACAATGGCTGAACGGCGAAAAGCGCGCCCATTCGAATCACCCGGCTCTACTTTCCATTCACCGAGCGATACGAACCTCACAAGGAGAAAGAAATGAACCCCGAGCTGTACCTCGCCGATCTTGAGGCCAAGCCGGCGGCGCTGGAGGCGCTGGCCGGGGTGCTGGAGG
Organism: Sphaerisporangium sp. NPDC049002; assembly: GCF_040649355.1. Lineage (NCBI taxonomy): Bacteria > Bacillati > Actinomycetota > Actinomycetes > Streptosporangiales > Streptosporangiaceae > Sphaerisporangium > Sphaerisporangium sp. NPDC049002. Next base: position 1,158 of record NZ_JBEZFH010000280.1, read on the forward strand.
CGGGAGACCCGTTCGCGGGGGTGCCGGAGGGGGTCCGGCGGGTGGTCTTCCTCGGCATGGGCAGCTCGCGGTACGCGGCGGGCGTCGCGGCGCTGCGGCTGCGCGCGGCGGGGGTGGACGCGGTCGCGGAGTACGGCTCCGCGGCTCTCGGGTACCCGCCCGCTGACGACACGCTGGTGGTCGCCATCTCGGCCACCGGAGGGAGCCGCGAGACCCTGGACGCGCTGGCGCGCTACCGGGGCAGGGCTCCCATCCTCGCCCTGACCAACACCCCCGGCTCGGCCGTCACGGAGGACGCCCGCCTGGTCGTGGAGATGGCTGCTGGCGAGGAGCGCGGCGGGGTGGCCTGCCGCACCTTCCAGCACACGCTGGCGCTGCTCCTCGCCCTTTCGGCGCGGCTCACCGGCGCCAAGGCCGATGTCCCCGGGCTCCTGCGCCGGTCCGCCGACGCCACCGCCGACCTGCTGGACCGCAGGGGCGCCTGGCTGGCGGACGCGCTGACCCTGCTCGACGGGTCCCACGGGGTCTACACGATCGCGCCCGCCGAGCGGCTGTCCTCGGCCGAGCAGTCGGCGCTGATGTTCCGCGAGGGCCCGCGCCGGCCCTCCGACGCCGGCGAGACGGGCGACTGGGCGCACGTGGACGTGTACCTCACCAAGACCCTCGACTACCGGGCGATCCTGTTCCCCGGCTCGCGCTACGACGAGCAGGCCATGGACTGGGCGCGGCAGCGGGGCTCGACCGTGCTGGCCGTGGGCGGGGAGATCGAGGACGCCCACGCGATCAGGTACGCGGGTGACGACGATCCCGACGTGGCGCTGCTGACCGAGACCCTGGTCGCCGAGCTCGTGGCCGGAACGTGGTGGGCCGGCGCTCGATGAGCTCCGGACCGTGGTCCGGTACGGCGGCGCGCCGTACCGGACCGGTGGTCAGTTCGTGTGGCCGTACGCCGACCTGACGGTCAGCACGTACTCCACGAGCGTGATCAGTGTCGACTTGACGGCGTCCCTGGAACGGGCGTCGGTGCGCACGATCGGGATGTGCGGGGCCAGTGTGAGCGCCTCCCGGACCTCCTGCTCGACGTGCGGGTAGTGCCCGTCCCAGCCGTTGATGCCGACCACGAACGGGAGCCCGGCCTCCTCGAAGTAGTCGATCGCCGGGAAGCAGTCGGCCAGCCGCCGCGTGTCGACCAGCACGACCGCGCCGATGGCGCCCCTGACGAGGTCGTCCCACATGAACCAGAACCGGTGCTGCCCCGGAGTGCCGAACAGGTAGAGGATCAGGTCCTGGTCCAGCGAGAGCCGGCCGAAGTCCATCGCCACCGTGGTCGTCGTCTTGTGCGGTGTCAGACCCAGGTCGTCGATGCCCGCGCTGGCGTCGGTCATGACCGCCTCGGTGGTCAGCGGGAGGATCTCCGACACCGCCCCCACGAAGGTGGTCTTGCCGACGCCGAAGCCACCCGCGACGACGATCTTCGTCGACGTGAGCGCGCCGCCACGGCTAGAGCCTGCGAAGTCCACTGAGAACCCTTTCGAGCAGGTTGTGGTCTGGTTGTCCCTGGTTAAGCCGCGGCAGATGCAGGCGAACCAGACCTTCGTCGGCCATATCGGCGATCAGCACGCGGGCCACGCCGAGCGGGACCCGCAGCAGTGCGGAGATCTCGGCGACCGAACGGACGGAGTGGCAGAGCACGATGATCGCTTCCTGCTCGGGAGTGAGCAGGGACAAATCATCGCTCATTATGGGGGCCGATGAGACCAGAGTTTCCATCGCGAGGTGGTAGCTCGGCTCGGCCCGGCCCCCGGTGACGGCGTACGGACGGAAGAGAGGCTCGTCCTCGGTCCCGTCACCCCCGAGCATCACCGGATCCTGGAAGTCTGCAACTCAGCGCGGAGGGCAGGAGTGAGCACCTGACCCGCACGCTCCACCAGCAGCGTCATCTGGTACGCGACCAGACCCATGTCGCAGTCGGGCGAGGCCAGCACGGCCAGGCACGACCCGTCGCTGATGGCCATGACCAGCATGATGCCGTGCTGCATCTCAACCACGGTCTGCGTCACGCCTCCGCCGTCGAACACGCGGGACGCGCCCAGCGTCAGGCTCAGCAGCCCGGCCGCGACTGCGGCGAGCTGGTCGGCCCGGTCCGGCGGGAACCCCTCGGAGTTCGCCAGCCGGAGGCCGTCGGTGGAAACCACGACCGCGTGCGCGACGCCTGGTGTTCCGCTGACGAACTCGGTGATCAGCCAGTCGAACCTGCGTGCCTCGTGACTTAGCTCAATCAAGAGCCCTCCTCATCAGTACGGCGTCAGTCAATCCGGGGTTGGTCGTTGTCGGGATTACGGGAGCCGGTGTCCGAGATGTCGGCCCGGCCCCGCTGGATCCCCTGCTGGAAGCGCGACATCCGGGCACGGACGAGATCGGCGGACACGTCCGGGCGCGGCGCGGGCGCCGCTGCGGGCGTGGACGGTGCCACCGATCCCGGCACAAGGTTGGCCTTCGGCGTCCTCTTGGGCAAACCCGATGCGGTGATCCCCCCCAAAGAGGGATCGACCACCGCGTCCGCCGCCTGCCAGCCGCTGTCGGCGGTGGACTCCCAGGTGCCGCTCCCGGAAGCATCGCGTGAGGCTTCCGGGGCCTGCGGAGCGCTCTCCACGGGCCCCGGCTGACCGGATCCCGTCGCGGGCCCCTGCGAGCCCGGTGCCTCCGTGGCGGCGATCTCCTGTGCGTCGGGACGGCGGAACCACGCCGACTCGACCGATGCGAAGATCGGCAAGAATTCGTCCCCTCGTTCCAGCGGCGACTCGTGACTGCCCGTCGGCGAGTCCCCTGTCCTGCTGTTCTCCCACCTCTCGGCGCCCTGGCCCGCCGGAGGCGCAGGTGCGGGACCCCGGCCGGCGGGAGCCCCCGATGCCGTGCCCCACGGCGAGAAGGATCCCCGATCCCCTACCGGGCCCGTCGGCGGGCTCGCGGGTCCCGTGGAAGGTGCCGCGGGAGCCCCGGCGTACCCGGACGGCTCCGCATGGCGTCGTACCGGCCCAGCCGACGGCCCGGTGGATGGCCCAGCCGACGGCCCAGTGGACGGCCCGTTCGACGGCCCGTTCGTGCCCGTGGCCGAGCCGGGCGACCTGGAGGGCAGCCCGTTGGGCGGGGCCGAGGACCCGGGTGACCTCGGACCGGTGGACGGCCCCGTCGGCCCCGTGGACGGCCCGACCGGGCCGAGGCCGGGGCCGCCGCTCGGGCCGACCGGCCCGAGGGGCCCGGTGCCCGGACCCGAGAGGCCCATGGCCGGGGAGTACGCCGGACCGGTCGCCCCCGGCACCGGCCCGGTGTACCCGGACAGGGGCCCGGTGGGCGCGGGGTCCCCGAACGCTCCACGCGGCCCGGGGCGCGCCGGCCTCGCGCCGTTGAAGGCGGGCGAGGCTCCGGTCCCGTTGAACTCGGCGAACGTGGGAGACGACCCGTTGGAGACCGGCTCGGCGGGAGCCTCCCCCTGCGCGCCCCGCTGGGGCTGCACGGGCACCCGCCCGGCCGCCACGCTGATGAGCTGCGGCGGGAAGAGCACCATCGCGATGAGCCCGGCCGAGTCGCCGCGCCGCAGCTGGACGCGGATGTTGTGGCGCAGCGCGAGGCGGCCGACCACGAACAGGCCCATGCGGCGGGACACCGAGACGTCCACCACGGGCGGGTCGGCCAGCCTCCGGTTGACCTCGGCGATCTCCTCCGGCGTCATGCCGATGCCCGAGTCGCTGACCGCGAGCAGGGCGCCGCCTCCCTCGATCATGCTGCTCGACACCACGACCTTGGTGTTGCCCGGCGAGAAGGCCAGGGCGTTCTCGACCAGCTCGGCGACCAGGTGTACCACGTCGTTGGCGGCGTGCCCGGCGACGGCGGAGCTCCTGTGGACCTTGACGCTCACCCGCTCGTAGCCCTCGACCTCCGACAGCGAAGCCCGCACGACGTCGACCAGCTTGGCGGGCTGGCTGCGCTTGCGAGTGGCCTCGTGGCCCGCGAGGACCAGCAGGTTCTCACTGTTGCGGCGCATGCGGGTGGCCAGGTGGTCGAGCTTGAACAGGTCGCCCAGGCGTCCGCCGTCCTGCTCGCCGCGCTCCAGGCCGTCGATCAGCGAGATCTGCCGCTCGACCAGCGTCTGGATGCGCCGCGAGAGGTTGACGAACATCGCGTTGACGTTGCCGCGCAGCTGCGACTCCTCGGCGGCGAGGCGCAGGGCCTGGCGGTGGACCTCGTCGAAGGCGGTGGCGACCTCACCGATCTCGTCGTGGGTGCCCACGATGATCGGCTGGACGTCCGGGGCCGCGGCGGCCTCGCCGGACTCCCGCATGCGCCGGACGACCGCGGGCAGGCGGAACCCGGCGATCTCCAGGGCCTCGGAGCGCAGCTTGCGCAGGGGCCTGACCAGCGAGCGGGCGATCAGGACCGTGGTCGCGAGGACCAGCAGGACCAGCGCGAGGATCAGGACCCCCGCGATGATCGCGTTGCGCCGTTCCCCGGATTCGAGAGCGGAGGCCCGGGCGGCGACCGAGGAGGCCACCCTCGTCTCCACCTGCTGGAGCAGCTGGATGGCCTTGGTGCTGTCGTCGAACCACTGCTTGACGGCCGTGCCGCGCCCGCCTGCCTCGCTCACCGGGAGGTTGCGGCTGGCCAGGGCGATGGCCCATGACTTCGTCAGCTCGGCCCGGATGACCTGGGTGCCACGGAGGGTCTGGGCCAGGAAGCGCCCGTTGTCGGCCCCGGCCTCGCCGTTGAACGTGGTCATCGCGGCCCGCTGCCGCGACCGCGAGGCGATGAACTCCTCAAGGGTGTCGGAGCTGAACCGGTCGCCGCGCGCCAGCGTGCCGATGAGCGTGCCGCGCTGCTGGGACGCCTCCTCCTTGGCGTGGGCCAGGGCGCTGAGGGCGCGTGAGTCGCCGATCAGCCGCGGGTCCTGGTTCGCCTGGCTGATCTCGTCGTGCAGGCGGAGCAAGGATGCCACCAGGTCGGTGTACTTCGCCGGCTGGCCGCCCTTGCGGATGACGGGCATGGTGTCGAGCCGGGTCGAGACCTGCCGGGCGTCCTCGACGGCGCGCACGCCGTACTCGGAGTCGATCTTCCCGAGGTCGTCGCGGACCTTGGCGATGCCGGCGTCCACGGCCTTGCGCTGGTCGTTGAGAGCGGCCCTCTGCTGGCGGGTCGTCTGGAACCAGACCGTCCTGTCGCGTTCCAAACCCAGTTCCAGGCTCAGATCGCGCAGGTGACCGGCGATCACGGCCCCGGCCGCGCTCCTCTGGTAGGCGGCGACGCTGTCGATCGACGACACCACGCGCAGTCCCGCCAGCAGCACGCCGACGACCGTGGGCACGAGGATGAGGGCCGTCAGGCGCGCGGACACCCGCCAGTTGCGGAGCGAGAACCGCGACACGCCGTCGCGGCCGTGCTGGGGGCCGGACCCGCCCTGCCCGCCCGTGTGCTTGCGCCGCTTCGCTCCCGAGCCCGTGCCGGTCTGGAGTGTGGTCTTGGTCCCGGCTTCCATCGTGCTCACCGCCACCCCCCGCGATCTTCCATGCATGGATGACGGCATGGCTGATAACTACATAAGCGGGGACAATTCGACCACAAGGTCATCAATGCCGTTACCAGAACCGGGACACCCGACGTAATTGTTATGAATCCCGCAGCTATCGCGACGTCTCCGGCCTGCCAAGGTCAGCGCAGGGCCGCGAGCACGTGCTCCCGAACCTGCGTCCGCTGCGCGGCGTCGGTGATGGGCCGCCCCGACCTGTCCACCACGTAGAAGACGTCGACCGCCTCCGCGCCGAGAGTCTCCACTCGTGCGGCGCGGACGTCAAGGCTACATTCGCCAAAAGCACGGCCAATTCTCCACAAAAGCCCTGGACGATCATGTGCGCGTACCTCGACGACGGTGGCCGTCTGGGAGGCGTCGTCGACCAGGCTGACCCTCGGCGGGGCCACGGGAACGCGGGCCGGCCGCAGCGATCTCGTACGCCGGGCCAGCCTCTGCTCGATGTCCAGGCGGCCCGCCAGCACCAGGCGCAGATCGGCCTCCAGCGTGGCGGGATCCGGCGGCGTGCCGTACTCGGGCACGACCGAGAACTCGATCACCGCCGTGGACGAGGCGGAGGCGGCGGAGGCCGCGCGCACCACCATGCGGTGGGCCGCCAGCACGCCGGCCGCCCGCCAGAGCAGGCCGGGCCGGTCGGGCGCCACCACAGTGACCGCGCCGCCGTTCACGCGCACCGCGCCACCGCCGTGCCTGGCCAGGGACGCCTGCTGGGGCGACAGCGAGGGAGCGGGCGCGGGCGGTGTGCCGGACAGGGCCGAACGCACCCTGCGCACCAGCTCGGAGACCAGGGACGCCTTCCAGGTGTTCCAGGCGGCCGGCCCGGTGGCGTTGCCGTCGGCGACGGCCAGGGCGGCCAGCAGTTCGAGCACCTCGCGCGAGCCGACCGCCTCGGCGACCCGCGAGATCGTCACCGGGTCGTCGAGGTCGCGCCGGGTGGCGGTCTCGGGTAGCAGGAGGTGGTGGCGGACCACGGTGGCCAGCGTGTCCACGTCGGAGGGTGGCAGGCCCATGCGCAAAAACGGGCACGATGGGGGTCATGAGTGACGACAGGGTAGAGAACGCCGATGACGGCATTGCCCGTGCTGTCCTCGCGAGTTCCCCGAATGC
>NZ_JBEZFH010000281.1:0-7835 GCF_040649355.1 Sphaerisporangium sp. NPDC049002
CCCGGAGCCGTGACGCACCGCCACCGGCCCGGCGGCCTCGTAGGCCCCGGGCAGGACGGTGACGGTCCTGCCGGTCGACTCGGCGAGGATCCGCTCGTACCCGGGGGCGTCGTGCGGGACCACCACGAGGTCGGGCCGCGCGCTGACGACGAGCCCTGGGAGGTCGGCCGCCGGGTCCGCCGAGAACCGCGTCACCACGCGCGCCTCCGGGCCCCGCTCGCGCACCCCGGCGGCCAGGCCCTCGAGGGCGCCCAGCGTCTCGGCCATCTCCGCCAGCTCGGACGACAGCCCGGTGCCGACCTCCAGGCGGCCGTGGGGATAGGGCTCCAGGTGCCCGAGGACCACCTCCGAGGGCGTGTTCGCCGCCGCCAGGGTGGCGGCCAGCCCCGCGAGCGGCTCGGCGTCCACGGGCCGTCCGGGGACCACGGCGAGCACGCGATAGGAGGCGGTCACCCCGAGCGCGGCGCGCTCGGCCTCGGCGATGTCCCTGGCGATCCGGCGGTCGGGGTAGATGCGCCGCAGCAGCGGGCCTGTCATCGCGGTGGTGAGCAGCGCCATGAGCACCATGAGGGAGTACAGCTCGGGGTCCAGCACGCCCTTCTGCAGGCCGACCGACAGGATGACGATCTCGGTGAGGCCCCGGGTGTTCAGCAGGGCGGCCAGCGCGGACGCCTGGCGCACCGGCACCCGTCGCAGCCGCGCGCCGAGGTAGGAGCCGGCCAGCTTCCCGCCGATCGCCACCGCCAGGATGGCGGCGAGCACGCCCAGGCTGGAGACGGTCAGCGTCCGCAGGTTCACGTTCAGCCCGGACACCACGAAGAACATCGGCAGCAGCAGGAGCACGGTGAGCTGCTCCAGGCGCTCCAGGATCTGGTGGTTGAGGCGCTCGGCGCCCTCGCGCGGCATCACCGCGCCGAACAGGAACGCGCCGAAGATGAAGTGGACGTGCATCCACTCGGTCGCCCAGGCCGAGGCGACGAGACCGATCAGCACGACCGAGAGCAGGCCCGGCGTCAGCCGTCCCGCCCGCTCGAAGGCCGGCACGAGCCGCGCCAGCAGGGGCCGTACCACGAAGAACATCACCGCGGCGTACGGCACGGCGAGCAGCACCTGCCACTGACCGCTCGCCGCCTCGGCGCTCGCGATGCCGACCACGACGGCGAGAACGGTCCAGGCGAGGACGTCGATGATCGCCGCGGAGGCGAGCGCGAGCCCTCCGAGCGTGGTGCGGTGCATCTCGCGGTCGGTCAGGATGCGCGCGAGGACGGGGAACGCGGTCGCCGACATCGCCGCCCCGAGGAACAGCACGAACGCCAGGGTGTTGCCATGGGCGTGCTTCCCGGCCAGGGCGAGCGCGAGCAGCGTCCCGAGCACGAACGGCACGACGGTGGAGCCGAGCGAGATGCTCGCCGCCACCTTGCCCTTGCCCCGCACCAGTTTCTGGTCGAGCTCCAGCCCGACCACGAACATGAAAAGGATCAGCCCGACGTCGGCGAGGGCCGTCAGCGCGGGACGCATGTCTGGACCGAACAAATCGTCGCCGATCCAGGGGCCGAACAGCGTGGGCCCCAGCAGGATGCCCGCCACGATCTCGCCGATCACCGGGGGCTGGCCGAGGCGCTTCGCCAGCCAGCCGAGGAGCCGCGCGGCGGCGAGCACGATCACAAGGTCAAGAAGCAGCACTTCCACGTGCAGCATGCGACATCGTCCCCGTAGGTAAAAATACGCTTATCGAAGCCCCGATAATGGTCAGCGCGACGTTACCGTGACTTGGGGGGCGCCGCGAGGCCCGGCACCGCATGCCGGGCCGATCTGTGCGTGCTGACGAGAGGAACGCAAGTGGAGGGCATCGCCGACTACGAGTTCGTCCGGCCGCTGGGAGCGGGCAACCATGGCGAGTTCTATCTGGCGAGGAAGCCGAGGCGGTTGCCCGTCGACGCGGAGTACGTCACCGTCAAGGTCGTGGGGGGAACGGGCCAGGACGCGTTCAGGCGGGCGGCCCGCGAGCTGAAGGCGTTCGCCGCCGTGCGCTCGCCCTTCCTGGTGACGCTGTACGACGCCGGGCAGCAGGGTGGAGTTTTCTACTACTCCATGGAGTACATCGCCGGCGGGTCGCTCGCCGTCCCGGCCGAGAGGCCGTCGCGGGAGGGCGCCCTGCGCGCGGTCGCGTGCGCGGCGCGGGCCGCCCAGGCCCTGCACGAGGAGGGCATCGTCCACAGGGACATCAACCCCGGGAACGTTCTGCTGACACCCGACGGCGGCAAGCTGTCGGATCTCGGCCTGTCCCAGGTGCTGATGCCGGGCGCGACGATCACCGGCATGGGCGGGCTCACCTCGGTGGAGTTCACCGACCCCGCGCTGCTGCAGGGGGAGCAGCCGTCGCCGGGCGGCGACGTGTGGGCGCTCGGCGCGACGTTGCACTGGACGATGACCGGTCAGGGCCTTTACGGCGAGCTGCCGACCCACGACCCGCTCCTGACGCTCAGGAAGGTGTACATCACCCCGCCGTCCATCAGGCCCGAGCTGGAGCCGGAGCTGGCCGAGCTGGTGAGCTCGTGCATCGGCGACGTGGCCAAGCGCCCCACCGCCTTCGGCCTGGCCGACCGGCTGTACCAGCTGTCCTCCTGAGAGGGCGGGGAGCGGACGCTAGCCTCGCGCGGCCCGCTCTATGACGTCGGCGAGCTCCCGCTCGGTGAGCACGCGCGGCTCGCCGACCATCTTGGCCCGCACGTAGACCGAGCACAGCCACTCCAGCAGCCGCGCGCCCGAAAGGGCCTGGTCGAGGTCGCCGCCGACGGCCACGGCCCCGTGGCTTCCCATCAGGGCGGCCTGCTTGCCCTCCATGGCCGCGCGCACGTGCTCGGCGAGCTCGGGGGTGCCGTAGGTGGCGTAGGGGGCCACGCGGATGACACCGCCGAGCAGCAGCGCGTTGTAGTGGATCGGCGGCAGCTCGGTCATGGTCGCGGAGACGATCACGGCGTACGTCGAGTGGGTGTGCACGACCGCCGAGGTGCCGGTGCTCTGGTAGATCGCCAGGTGCATGGGCACCTCGGAGGACGGCTTGAGGTCGCCCTCCACCGCGTTTCCCTCCATGTCCAGCACGGGGCAGCCGGCGGGGGTGAGCCGGTCGAGCGCCACCCCTCCGGGGGACACCGCCACCAGGTCGCCCCGGCGGACGCTGATGTTGCCGGAGGTCCCGAGCACGAGCCCGGTGTCCACCATCTGGCGGCCGATCTCGCACAGCCGCTCCCGCTCCTCGGCGAGCTTCATGTCGTCCTCATCGTTCTCGCGGTCCTCGGTCTCGTCGTTCCTGGCGATGTGGCGGGCGCGTTCATGTGGTCAGGCGCTCCAGCTCGGCCGTCATGAGACGGTGAAGGGTCTCGGGGGAGAGCCGGTCGGGATACAGCAGGCGGTGCACGCTGAGCCCGTCGACCAGGGCCAGCAGGCGCTCGGTGACATCGTCCAGATCGTCGCCCGTGGTGATCTCGCCGGCCTCCGCGGCGGCGTCGAGGAGGGTGCGCACGAGGTAGCGCAGCTCGGCGGCCTCCTCGCGCTGCACCTCCAGCAGCGTGCCGCCCGCGAGGCTCCTGCCCCAGAACCCCACCTCCAGGGCGGTCTCCTGGGCCCGTTCCTCGTCGAGGGGCAGGTTGTCGGCGAGCACCTCGCGCAGCGCGGACAGCCCGGTGCGACCGGCGAGCCTGCCCTTCAACCGGTGCACGATGCGGCGGTGGGACGACCTGAGCGCCGACAGCAGGATGTCGTCCTTGTCGGCGAAGTAGTGGGTGAGGACGCCGTTGGAGTACCCCGCCTCCTTGGCGATCGCCCTAGTGGTCGCCGCCTCGATGCCCTCGCGCAGGATGACCCTGCGGGCGGCGTCCACGACCTCCTCGCGGCGCTCCTGGTGATTGACGATCTTCGGCATCCCTGTCCCTTCCCGAGGCTTGACATTTTAGTCGGGCGCCCGTCTATTATCCGGCAATCTCATACATTCAGAAGGACCAGACATGACCGTCGTCACGCTCGGGGTTCACATCGTCGACGTGCTGGCCAGACCGGTGGAGTCCATCCCGGAGGGCCAGGACACCCACCTGCTTGAACAGATCCGCGTCACGGCCGCGGGGGCCGCGGCCGGAACCGCCGTCGACCTCGCCAAGCTCGGAGTGCCGGTCGCCTCGGCCGGGGCCGTCGGGGACGACGAGCTCGGCGACTTCCTCGTCATGATCATGGGGCGGCGCGGGGTGGACGTCCGCGGCGTCGTGCGCAAGGCCGGCGAGCAGACGGCCGCGTCGATCCTGCCCATCCGCCCGGACGGCGGCCGTCCCTCGTTCCACGTGCCGGGCGCCAACCTCGGGTTCTCGCTCGCCGACCTCGACCCGGGCCTGCTCACCGGGGCCGAGGTCGTCCACCTCGGCGGCATGGACGTGACCTGGGGGCTGCACGACCCGGCCTTCTTCGCGCTGCTCGGAGCGGCGCGGCAGGGCGGGACGCGGATCACCATGGACCTGCTGTCCAACAAGCCCGACCTCATGCCGGGGGCCCGCGCCTTCCTGCCCCACGTCGACTACTTCCTGCCCAACGAGGAGCAGGCGCTGATGATCACGGGCGCCTCCGATGTGGAGGAGGCGGCGGCCAAGCTGCTCGCCGAGGGCCCCGCAGGGGTGCTCGTCACCCTCGGGAGCGAGGGCAGCCTGGTCGCCACGGCGTCCGGCCTCACCCGCGTGCCCGCCCGGGAGGTGCCGGTCGTGGACACCACCGGGTGCGGCGACGCCTACTGCGCCGGGTTCATCGCGGGGCTGCTCGGCGGCCGTGACGTCGTCGCGGCGGCCCGGCTCGGCACGGCCGTGGCGGCCAGGGTCGCCGGGGGGCTGGGCTCCGACGCGGGACTCGACGGCCTGTCCGTCGCACTCATCGAAGCGGACGCGGAAGACACCGAAGGGATCTGAGCACATGTCGTCTGACGCACACCTCAGGGACAGGGCGGCCAAGGTCATCCCGGGGGGTATGTACGGCCACCTCAACGCGGCCATCTTCGCCCCCGGCTTCCCGCAGTTCTTCGTCCGGGGCGAGGGATGCCGCCAGTGGGACGCCGACGGGCGGGAGTACGTCGACCTCATGTGCAGCTGGGGGCCGGTCATCCTCGGCCACCGGCACCCGCGCGTGGAGGAGGCCGCGGCCGTGCAGCAGGCCGCAGGGGACTGCCTGAACGGGCCGGGCCCGGTCATGGTGGAGCTGGCCGAGCTGATGGTCGACACCATCCCCTCGGCCGACTGGGTGATGTTCTCCAAGAACGGCACCGACGCCACGACCCAGGCCCTGATGGTGGCGCGTGCCGCCACCGGGCGCAAGAAGGTGCTGGTGGCACACGGCGCCTACCACGGCGCCGATCCGTGGTGCACCCCGAGCCTCGCCGGGACGACGCCCAGCGAGCGCGCCGACCTGATCGAGTACCCCTACAACGACCTGGCGGGCGCCGAGGCCGCCGCCGCCCAGGCAGAGGGGGACGTGGCCGCGATCATCGTGACCCCGTTCAAGCACGACTCGTTCGAGGACCAGGAGCTGGTGGACCCCGCGTTCGCCCGCGGCCTGCGCGCGCTCGCCGACCGCATCGGCGCGGCGCTGGTCGTCGACGACGTCCGCGCCGGCTTCCGGCTCGACCTGCGCGGCTCCTGGGAGCCCCTCGGCGTGCGGCCCGACCTGACGGCGTGGAGCAAGGCCATGGCCAACGGGTACGCGATCGCGGCCGTCACCGGCACCGACGCCCTGCGCGGCCCCGCCCAGACGCTCTACTCCACCGGGTCGTTCTGGTTCTCCGCGGTGGCGATGGCCGCCGCCAAGGCCACCATCGAGACGCTGCGCGACACCGGCGGCGTGGCGTTGATGGAGCGGGCGGGCTCCCGGCTGCGCGACGGCCTCGCGGCGCAGGCGGCCTCCCACGGGTTCGTGATCAACCAGACCGGTCCCGTGCAGATCCCGTGGCTGTCCTTCGAGGGGGACCAGACCCTGGAGAAGGCCATGTTCTGGTCGAGCGCCTGCCTCGCGCGGGGCGTCTACCTTCACCCCTGGCACAACTGGTTCCTGTCGGCGGCGCACACCGACGCCGACATCGACAGGGCGCTCGCGGGCACCGACGCCGCGTTCGGCGAGCTGCGGGCCAAGTTCGGCTCCGACTGAGACGCGCGGCCCCCTGAAGAGGTATCAGGACGGCGCCTGCCCGCTCTTGATACGCGAGACGGCCCAGCGGCACCGGCCGGGGTGGCGTCTCGGAAAGCGGGAGCCATGGATGCGCAGGCGGAGACGCGGCCGTACACGCGCGTGGACAGGCTGGTGACACCGGGGGAGTTCGCCTGCCCCGGGTGCGGCGCCGTGTCGCGGCCCGGCCCGATGGGACGGGCGCTGTCCGGCGGAGCCGGGACCGGGGCGGCGTCATGGGAGATGTGGCTGCGCGGCCGGGGGGACGAGGTCACCGCGATGGTGCGCGTCGGCGGGCGCGTCACCGAACGCAACGGCACCGGCGAGGTGGACGTCGTCGCCATGCTCGCCGACGCCTGGCGCGCGGCCGGCGGCTAGGACCCGCCGGCCGGGCCCCGCCGGCTAGGTCCCGGCGGCTGGGACCCGGAGACTGAGCCCGGAGGCTGAGGCCCGGCGGCTGAGGTCCGACGGCCGGGTCCCCGGAGGCTGGGGCTCAGCCGGTGTCGTCGAACAGGCGGCGCAGCTCGACGCGGTCGCTGAAGCCCGTGCGCTCGTAGACCGCGCGCAGGTGGTTGCCGACCGTGCGGATCGACAGCACCAGCCGATCGGCGATCTCACGGTTGCTCAGCCCGTGCACGGCGAGCTGGGCCACCTCAAGCTGGCGCGCGGTCAGCTCCGGCGCCGCCAGGTTGTGGAGCGCCGGAGTGCGGGCGCCCTCGCACCTGCGGGCAAGGGCCCAGGCGCGGGTGGTGGCCGCGAGCCCGGCCCTGTCGCCGCCGTCCCTGCGGAGCCGGGACGCCGCCTGCGCCGCCGCCTCGGCCGCGTGAAGGATCATGCCCAGCTCCTCGAAGCCGTCGGCCACCGCGAGCAGGGCGGCGCCGTCGCCCGCCGCGGCGGCGCGCGCGTGGTCGCGGGCCAGCACTACCCGGCGCCCGTCGTGCAGCGCGGGGAGCTCCTCCAGCCGGGCGACCGCGTGGGCCGCGCCCCCGAGCCGCACGGCGTCGTGCAGGGCGAGGAACTCGAACCCCGGCAGCTCGGCGGCACGGCACTCCTCGGCGAACGCGAGCGCGAGCTCCACGGCCGCGCCGGTGTCGCCGTACGCGGCGGCGACCCACACGCGGGTCAGCGACACCCAGCGCGTGAACCCGGTCCAGGTTGCCCGGTTTCGTGCTAGCGCGTCGTCGAGCGTGCTCTGAGCGCCCTCGGCGTCCCCGAGAAGCGCCTGGGCGGCGGCGTAGGCGCCCATGCAGCCGCCTACGGTGAGCGCCGTCGGATGGTGGGCGGCGTCGTGCAGCACGCCGAGGGCCGTCTCCACCTGACCCCGCGCCGTGGCGAGATGCCCCTTGGCGAGCGCCAGGCTGCCCTCGCCCAGCGACCAGCCGCGCTGGGCCGCGACCGCCGTCTCCATCGAGCCGGTCGCCTCCTCCATCACCGTCAGGTCACCGGCGAACAGCCCCGCCATCGACCACGCCGAGTGCAGCGGCGACACCATGGCCGGGATCGCGTCCTGCCAGGACCCGGCGTCCGCCAGCGCCTGGCGGGCGGCGGCGTGGCTCCACCAGGGGCGTCGTCGACCCGGACGTCTTCCTTGAGACCTCGTCGTACGGCCACAAGGCCATCGACGCGATCAGCCGGGTGCTCGGCAT
>NZ_JBEZFH010000282.1:0-7688 GCF_040649355.1 Sphaerisporangium sp. NPDC049002
CGACACGCGGGGTGGTCCCATCACTGGCAACCGGGTGGTCCCATGCTCGTGGCAGAAAACCACCCTCGGTGGTCCCATAAGCCTGGCCGGCGACATTCGCCGTGCTCACTCGTGTTCCCCTGTCGCGCACCGCCCTGCCGGCGCGGATACGAGGAGCGGTCGGCGCCCATCGGCTGTTCGTGACGGTCCTGGCTCTCGCGGCGGGGCTGCGGGTGGTGACGATGCTGGGGTTTCGGCCGGCCCAGTTGTACTGGTACGACTCGTTCACCTATCTCGACGTGGCAGCGCACTTACGGCCGTCCCTCGGGTTCCATCCGAGCGGTTATCCCCTGCTGCTGTGGCTGCTGCGGCCGTTCCACAGCGTCGCCGTGGTGGTGGGGGTGCAGCACGCCATGGGACTCGGCATCGGGGTGATGAGCTACGCGGTGCTGCGCCGCCGGTCGCTGCCCGCCTGGGGCGCGTCGCTCGCGGCGGTGCCCATCCTGTTCGACGCGTCGTTCCTCCGGCTGGAGACCGGTGTCCTGTCCGACACGATGTTCATCTTCCTCGTCGCCGCCGCGCTCACGGTCCTGCTCTGGTCGCCCCGGCCGTCGGCCACGGCCTGCGCCGCCGCCGGCGTACTGCTGGCGCTCGCCACGCTCACCCGTACGATCGCGCTTCCCCTTCTCGTGCTCGTGGTGCTCTACCTGGCCGTACGGCGCGCCGGCCCGCGCGGGCCGGCGGCCGTCGCCATCGCGGCAGCTCTGCCGCTCGTCGCGTACGCCGGCTGGAACGCCCAGGTCAACGGGAAGTTCGCCCTGACCGGCGGGGAAGGGGCCGTGCTGTGGGCGCGGACGATGACGTTCGCCGACTGCGCCGTGATCAGACCGCCGCGCGCGGAGGCCGCGCTCTGCCCGAACGAGGCGCACCAGGACGCGGCGTCGGAGTACGTCTGGGACCCGGACGCCTCGCTCAACCGGCTGCCCGGTGGCCGTGAAGGCAACAACGACCTGGCCCGCTCCTTCGCGCTGCGCGCCATCGTGGCCCAGCCGCTCGATTACCTGGCCGAAGTGGCCCGCGACACCACGCTGACCTTCGCCTGGACGCCCGTACGGCATCCGGAGAGGACGACGCCCGCCTTCGGCTTCGCGCGGGGACAGTGGGGGCTGCCGGACTACCCCCTCGTCCAGAAGGTGCGCCAGGAGTACGACCCGAGCGTGCGCGGTCTGCGCTCCGTGGATCCCTACGCGGGCTTCCTCATCGCCTACCAGTACCCGGCGTACCTGCGCGGCCCGGTGATCGCGGCGATCCTGCTGCTCGGCGGGCTCGGCGCGGTGGTCGGGCGGCGCTCGGCGGCGCTGCCCTGGGGCGTGGCGATGGTCCTGCTGGTGGGCCCGGTGGCCGTGCTCGACTTCGACCACCGGTACGTCCTCCCGGTGATCCCCGTGGCCTGCCTGGCGGGCGCTCTGGGGGCGGCGGATCTGGCCGCCGCCGTACGCCGGCTCCGGAGCCGATCGCCTGCGTAGCCGGGAGCTTACGTACCGGTTGTTTAGTGGTGAATGCCACGTTGACACCGTTTTTTAGGGGTTACTCACGGGTAGCATAGGAGGGTAAGGTTACTGACGAGTACGTTATGAAGCCGCGTGCCTGGTTCGAGGAGACGCACAACCATGGGCCACTACAAGAGCAACGTCCGCGACCTGGAGTTCAACCTCTTCGAGGTGTTCGGCCGCAGCGAGATCCTGGGAACCGGACGGTTCGCCGATGTGGACGAGGACACCGTGCGAAGTGTCCTGGACGAGGTCAACCGCCTCGCCACCGGCGTGCTCGCCGACTCCTTCGAAGAGGGCGATCGGACCCCGCCGGTCTTCGACCCCGCCACCAGCACGGTGACGATGCCGCCCAGGTTCAAGAAGTCCTTCGAGACCTTCCGGGACGCGGGCTGGACCAACCTCGACCTTCCGGAGGAGCTTGGCGGCCCCGGCCTGCCGCGCAGCGTGACCTGGGCGGCGGCCGAGATGATCCTCGGTTCCAACCCCGCCATCTGGATGTACGCGAGCGGCCCCGCCTTCTCTCACGTGCTGCACGTCATCGGCACCGAGGAGCAGAAGCGGTTCGCCGAGCACGCCATCGAGCGGCAGTGGGGCGCCACGATGGTCCTCACCGAGCCGGACGCCGGCTCGGACGTCGGCGCCGGCCGGACGAAGGCCGTCGAGCAGCCCGACGGCACCTGGCACATCGAGGGCGTCAAGCGCTTCATCACCAGCGCCGAGCACGACATGGCCGACAACATCTTCCACCTGGTGCTCGCCCGCCCCGAGGGCGCGGGTCCCGGCACCAAGGGCCTGTCGATGTTCCTCGTGCCGAAGTACGACGTGGACCTCGAGACCGGTGAGCTCGGCGAGCGCAACGGCGTCTACGTGACCAACGTCGAGCACAAGATGGGCCTCAAGGCCTCCACGACCTGCGAGCTCACCTTCGGCGAGAAGCACCCCGCCGTGGGCACGCTCATCGGCGGAGTACACGAGGGCATCAGGCAGATGTTCATGATCATCGAGCACGCCCGCATGATGGTCGGCACCAAGGCGATCGCCACCCTGTCCACCGGCTACCTCAACGCTCTGGCGTACGCCAAGGAGCGCAAGCAGGGCGCGGACCTCACCCAGATGGCCGACAAGGCCGCCCCGCGCGTGACCATCACCCACCACCCGGACGTACGCCGCGAGCTCATGCTCCAGAAGGCGTACGCCGAGGGCATGCGCGCGCTGGTCCTCCACACGGCGACCTTCCAGGACACGGCGCAGATCGCCGAGTTCGAGGGCACCAGGGACACGGCCGCGGAGGCGATGAACGACCTGCTGCTCCCGCTGGTCAAGGGCGTCGGCTCCGAGCGGTCGTACGAGATGCTGGCCCGCTCGCTGCAGACGCTGGGCGGTTCCGGCTACCTCCAGGACTACCCGATCGAGCAGTACATCCGGGACGCCAAGATCGACTCGCTCTACGAGGGCACCACGGCGATCCAGGGCCAGGACCTGTTCTTCCGCAAGGTCCTGCGCAACCAGGGCGCCGCGCTCGGTGCCCTGCTCGCCGACGTCAAGGCCTTCGCCGCCTCCGAGGCCGGCAACGGCAGGCTCAAGGAGGAGCGCAAGCTACTCGACGGGGCCGCCGACGACATCAAGGCGATGGCCGACACCATGGCCGGCTGGGCGATCGGGTCCCTGGAGAACCCGAGAGAGGTCTACAAGGTCGGCCTCAACACCACCAGGTTCCTGCTGAGCCTGGGCGACCTCGTGATCGGCTGGCTGCTCCTCCGCCAGGCCGAGGTGGCGCTCAAGGCCCTCGGCGACTCGGACCGCGACAAGGCGTTCTACACGGGCAAGGTGGCCGCGGCCTCCTTCTTCACGCAGACCGTCCTGCCGCGCCTCTCCGCCGAGCGCCACACCCTCGCCGCCACCGACCAGACCCTGATGGACCTCCCCGAGGACGCTTTCTGATCCACGGCTCACTCTGGCGGTACGTCGCTCCCGCGCGCTCGCCGGATAAATCGGTAGTGTGAGCGCTCGCGGCTGGGTATTACCCTGCCGCGAGACGCTCTTTACCTGAACATCGAGCCCGGAGGTCTACATGGGGGTAGGGGTCAGCATCTTCTTCCTGACCATCGGGGCGATCTTGAAGTTCGCGATCGAGCCCGACGTTCTCGGCGACAGCGTGCACATCGACGTCATCGGTGTGATCTTCATGATCGTCGGCGCCGTCGGGCTGCTGCTGAGCTTCTTCCTGATGTCCAGACGCGGCCAGACCTCCGACACCGAGCTCCAGCACCGCGAGAACCCGCCAAGCGTCTGAGCCGCCCACGGCGCACAGCCCATCACCGCTCACCGCGCGCGGCCCATCACCGCTCACCACATCACCGCTCGCGGGCTTCTCCGGCCGCGTCGCGGTCCGGTCGCGTCGTGATCGCCGCCGACTGCTAGATCACGTACTGCACAGCGGCCCGGTTGGCGAGGATCGGCCTGATGGTGTCCGCTATCAGGGCACGGTGCACGGGGTGGTCGCGATAGGCGACGTAGTCCTCCTCGGAGTCGAAGTCGGCCACGACCGCGAACTCGTAGTTGCCAGGACTGATGCCCGCATCGCCGCCGATCTCATAGCGACGGATCTCAGGGATCACCCCCGGCAGTTCCCTGAGGCCTGCCTCCACGGTGGCCTTCTGCTCCTCCGTGGCCCCAGCGACCCAGGTGAACAGCACAACATGCCGGAACATGATCTCTCCTTAACTCGCCCGAGCCGCCAGCGTACGGCCCAGCCCATGACACCGGATCAGTGCCCCTCCGAACCGCCACGACGTCAGCGTTCGGGGCGGTCGCCGTCTCGCGGAGGGCGGTGCGCCCTGGGGTAGGCGGTCACGGTGGTGTCGGTGTCGGCCGGGTCGGGTGGGCGGTGGGACAGGGGCTGGGTCCTGTCGGGGTCCACGCGGGCCCGGCGCCTGGCCAGGGGGACGGTCCGATTGTGTTCCTCGTGCCGCGCGGGAACGCCTCGCTGGAGCTCCGGCGGCGGTGGGGTGCCCACGGTCTGGGGGACGCCCATGGACTGGAGGACGCTGAGGGCCGTGGGGACTCCCACGGTCTGGTGGGCGCTGTCGGTCCGGCGGGCGCCGTCCATCGCGCGGACGCCGTGGGGCTGGCGGGCATGGTCGGTCGCGTGAGGGATGTCGAGCTGGTTGGCGTCGTCTGGCTGACGGGCGTTGTTGGCCTGGTGTGCGTTCTCGGTCTGCTGAGCTTTGTCGGGCTGCTGGGTTTTGTCGGTCTGGGCGGCTACCAGGGAGGCGTAGCGGCCTCCCAAGGCGAGCAGTTCGTCGTGGGTGCCGCGTTCGACGATGTGGCCTCCGTCGACCACCAGGATCAGATCCGCGTCGCGGATCGTGCTCAGCCGGTGGGCGATGACGATCCTGGTCTGGGTGAGCTGCGCGAGGTGACCCTCGATGGCCGCCTCGCTCTCGCTGTCGAGGTTGCTGGTGGCCTCGTCGAGCAGGAGGATCTTCGGCCGGGAGAGCAGCGCGCGGGCGAGCGCCAGCCGCTGCTTCTGGCCACCCGAGAGGCCGGCGCCCTCGGTGAGCATGGTCTCGTACCCCATCGCCATCTGCCTGATCTCGTCGTCGAGACGCGCGATCCGGGCCGCCTCGGTGATCCGGCCGAGCGACGCCATCGGGTCGTTGAGGGCGATGTTCTCCCTGATGGTGCCGGTGAAGAGTGACGGGTCCTGGGTGACCACCCCGAACTGGCGCCGCAGTGTGCGGAGGTTCAGCTCGTTCACCGGCACCCCGTCGAACCGGATCTCGCCGGTGGTGGGGGTGTGCAGGGCCAGCAGCAACCGGGCCAGCGTGCTCTTGCCCGACCCCGAAGATCCGACCAGTGCCACCTTCTGACCGGGCGCGATCTTCAGCGAGATGTCCTGGAGCGTCCAGGGTGCCCTCGGGTCGTACCGGAAGCCGACGTTTCGCAGCTCCACCGCGCCGCGAAGGCGCAGGACCTCGATACCCTCGGCCGGTTCCGGCTCGGAGGAGAGGATGTCGGAGAGCCGGTCGAAGTGGGCGCCGGCCTGCTGGAGGCTCTGCAGGCTGGACATCAGCGACGACAGCGGGGTGAGCGCCGCGACCGCGATGGCGTTCAGCGCGAGCAGCGCGCCGAGGGTGAGGTCCCCGTCGAGCACCCGCCAGGCTCCGATCCACAGCAGGCCGAGGGGCGCCAGGATCCGGATGGCGCCGAGGGTCGCCTCCAGCAGGCCCTGCGTGATCCCACCCCGTACGTCCGCGTTGAGCTGGGTGGTGAAGTTCCTGGACCACTGCTCCACCGCGTGGTCCTCGGCCCCGGACGCCTTCAGGGTCTCGATGCCGCCGATGGCCTGGATCAGGTGGGTCTGCGTCGCGGAGAACGCGGTCAGCTCCTGCTGGGCGAGGTAGTTGACCCGGCGGGTGGTCGCCAGCAGCAGGATGATCTGCAGGAGGGCGATGCCGACCAGGCACGCGCCGAACAGCGGATCCCGTACGAAGACCAGGATCAGGTAGCCGATGGCGAGCGGCCCGTCGAGGAGGGCGGAGAGGATCTGCCCGGTGAGCATGTCCCTGAGCACCGCGACGCTACTCGCCCTGGTGACCAGGTCTCCCGTGCCTCGCAGCGCGAAATAGCGATAGGGCAGAGCGACCAGATGGGAGACCACGCCCCGGGTCAGCTCGGCGTCGGCGCTCGCCCTCACCGACACCAGGAGCACCGACCGCAGGGCCCCGACCACGAACTGCGTCAGCGTGGCCAGCAGCAACCCACCGCCGAGCAGGCTGAGGAACGTGTCGGCTCCCATGGGAAGCACCTGGTCCACCAGCACCTGCGAGAACAGCGGCAGCGCCAGCCCGAGCACCTGCAGCAGGAGAGAGGCGAACACGACCTGTGCCAGGAGGCCCCGCCGGCGCATGACGAGGGTCTTGAGGAACTGACGCCGCCAGGTGCTCGCCGCGCTGGAACTGCCCCGGTGGAACATCGGGCCCGGTTCGAACGCCATCAGGACACCGGTGAAGCCGTTGTTGAACTCCTCGGCCGTGAGCCTGCGCCGCCCGGGTCCGGGGTCGATGATGTCCACCCGCTCGGGCGTCCAGCGTTCGACCACCACGAAGTGGTTGAACTCCCAGTGCACGATGGCGGGCATGGGGATCCGGGCGAGGTCCTCGGGTTCGAGGGAGAACGCCTTGGCCGTGAGCCCCGACTCGCGGGCGCCCGACACGATGGCCAGCGCGCTGAGCCCGTCCCTGCCGATCTGGAGCCGGTCGGTGATCTCGTGGAGCGAGACGCGGCGCCCGTGGTATGACAGCACCATGGCCAGGCACGCCGCCCCGCACTCGGTGATCGAGTTCTGCAGGACGACCGGCACGCGCCTTCTCATCACGCCGATCACGAGTGGCCTCCCAGCAGGAGGGTTCCGGCCGTGACGGTTCCGCTGGTGATCACGGCCTCGCCGGTCCGGCCGACGAGTCTGCGGGCCTCGGTGCCGAACGCGATGCAGGACAGCACGGCCAGGCGGGCGGGCCCCTTCGCCGTGCCGAATCGCTTCTTGAGCTCGTCCACGCCGATGACGGGGCCGCCCGGGTCGGCGACGCGACAGTCAAGCGGCCTCGCTTCGCCCGCCAGCCGTACCGTCGTCTCGTCATGCACGCGAGGCAGGGCATGGTCCTGCGGCACCTGGGCCGTCACGTCGAAGCGCGGCGTGGGGTCGGCCTTGTACCGGGTGACCGTCACCTGGACGGTCACGAGGTTGGGCACCTGTATGAGTGTGAGGCCCGCCACGGCGACGCAGAGCAGTGCTACCAACGCCCAGAGCAGTACGAACCACGCCCTGCGGATGATCAGGGGTTTGCTCGTCCGCGTCGACGGATCGCTGTACCGGCGCAGCGCCTCCTCGCGGAAGATCGGGCGGTTCACCTGGCGCCCCGGCCGCTCAGTATGGGAATCATGTCTCAATCGCCTCGCTCGCCGGATCCGTCGCGGGATCGCCTGCCGAGGACGAAGCTAGGCGCGTCTACTTGGAACCCACTTGCCGCTTGATGTGAGTGCCCTTGGTACGGCCTCTGACCTGCGTGGACTGACAGGGCTCTGACCTGCGTGGACTGGGCGGGGAAGCGGCCTCACATGGTGGTGGCGGCGGAGCGGACCGGCCGCTCCGCC
>NZ_JBEZFH010000283.1:0-7547 GCF_040649355.1 Sphaerisporangium sp. NPDC049002
TCCCCGTCTTCTGCAGCGCCTCGATGCTGGAGGCCGACAGCACCATCATCAGCCCGAGCGCCAGCAGCAGCGCGCTGCACCCGAGCACCAGGTAGTAGGAAGTGAGCGGGCGGTTCAGCAGCTCGCCGAGGGCGGACAGCCGCTCGCGCCGCCACCCGGCGGCCTGCGCGCGCCCCGGCGCGATCGGGACGTCGCTCATCGCGCCCGCAGGCGGTGGACGGCTCGGGCGAAGGCCTCCCCACGGGCGCCGTAGTCGGCGAACATGTCCAGCGACGCGCCGGCGGGGGCGAGCAGCACGGTGTCCCCCGGGGAGGCGAGCCTGGCGGCTTCGGTGACGACACGGTCCATGACCCCAGTGTCTTGCCCATCGACCTCCACGACCGGAACATTCGCCGCGTGTCGCGCCAGAGCCTGGCGAATTCGTGCCCGATCGGCCCCGAGGAGGACGGCTCCGCGCAACCGGCCCGCCGCCCGCCGCACGAGGTCGTCGACGTCGGCGCCCTTGAGCAGCCCCCCGGCGATCCACACGATGGTGGAGTAGGAGGCCAGGGACGCGGCGGCGGCGTGCGGGTTGGTGGCCTTGGAGTCGTCCACGTAGTCGACCTCGGCGAGGCGCGCGACGTGGGCGATGCGGTGCGGGTCGGGCACGTAGTCGAGCAGTCCCTGCCGCACGGCGGCGGCGGGGACCCCGTGCGCGCGTGCCAGCGCCGCGGCGGCCAGCGCGTTGGCCACGTTGTGCGGGGCGAACGGGCGGACGTCGGCCAGCGTCGCGAGCTCCTCGGCCCCCCCGTCGGGGTCCTCGACGAAGGCACGGTCGACGAGCAAATCCTCCACGAGGCCGAGCTGCCCGCGCGCGGGCACGCCGAGCGTGAAGCCGGCCACCCGCGCGGGCCCGCCGGCGTACGGCGCGGCCAGGCGGGCCGACCACGCGTCGTCGGCGTTGTGGACGACGACCTCGGCGCGCTCGTAGACGCGGGCCTTGGTGCGGGCGTACTCCTCCATCGAGCCGTGCCAGTCGAGGTGGTCGTCGGCCACGTTGAGTATCGCGGCGGCGCGGGGGGCCAGGCTCGACGACCAGTGGAGCTGAAAGCTGGACAGCTCGACCGCGAGCACGTCGTACGGCCCGCCGACGGCCTCGACGATGGGGGTGCCGACGTTGCCCACGGCCGCCGCGTCGTGCCCGGCGGCCCTCAGCATGGCGGTGAGCATGCGCACCGCGGTGGTCTTGCCGTTGGTGCCGGTGAGTGCCAGCCAGGGGGCGGCGCCCTCGGGCCGCTGCCGCCAGGCCAGCTCGACCTCGCCGATCACCTCGACGCCCCTGGCCGCCGCCTCCAGCAGGAGGGGGTGGTCGGGACGCCAGCCCGGCGAGGTGACGACCATGGCGGCCTCGGGCGGCAGCCCGCCGCCGAAGCGCACCTCCACGCCGAGCGCGGCCAGCTCGGCCGCGGCGGCCCGCTGCCGCTCGCCGTCTCCGGTCTCCACCACGATGACGTGCGCGCCCGTACGGGCGAGACCGCGGGCGGCGGCCATCCCCGACACCCCGAGCCCCGCCACGCAGACGGTGCTCATTGCTTGGGCATCCACTCGACGTAGAACAGCCCGAGGCCGGCGGCGGCGCACAGCATGGCGATCAGCCAGAAGCGGACCACGATGGTCGTCTCGGCCCAGCCCGCCAGTTCGAAGTGGTGCTGGAGCGGGGCCATGCGGAAGACCCGTCTGCCCGTCATCTTGAAGAAGCCGACCTGGATGATGACCGAGGCGGTGATGATGACGCACAGGCCGGCGAGGATGAACAGAAGGAACTGCGTGCGCGTGGTGATCGCCAGCCCGGCGAGCACCCCGCCGAGGGCCAGGGAGCCGGTGTCGCCCATGAAGATCTTCGCGGGCGGGGCGTTCCACCACAGGAAGCCGACCAGCGCGCCGAGGACGGCCGCCGCCACCACCGCGAGGTCCAGCGGATCGCGCACCCAGTAGCAGCTCGGGCCGAGCTGGTTCAGGCAGCTGTTGCGGAGCTGCCAGTTGCCGATCAGCACGTAGGCCGCGAGGACGACGCCGGTGGCGCCGCTGGCGAGGCCGTCGAGGCCGTCGGTGAGGTTCACGGCGTTCGAGAAGCCCACGATCATGATGAGGACCCAGATCGTGAAGACCACGATGCCGACCGACGGCCCGAAGTCCCGAAGGAACGACAGGCGCGTCTCGGCGGGCGTGATCGAGTAGGCGTTCGGGAACCGGACCACCAGCACCGCGAAGACGGCGCCGACGATGAGCTGCCCGAGGGCCTTGGCCCCGCTGCGCAGGCCGAGGCTCCGCTGCTTGTAGATCTTGATGAAGTCGTCGAGGAAGCCGACCGTGCCGAGCCCGGCCATGAGGAACAGCACCAGCACGGCGGAGACCGTGGGCGGCGTCCACGTGGCGAGGTGGGAGCAGGCGAACCCGATGAGCGCGGCGATGACCAGGACCGTGCCGCCCATGGTGGGCGTGCCGCGCTTCTCGTGGTGGCCGGAGGGCCCTTCCTCACGGATGTTCTGACCGTAGCCGCGGCGGCTGAACAGCCTGATCGCCAGAGGGGTGCCGAGCATCGACAGCAGCAGCGCCACCGCCGCGGCGACGAGGACGTCCATCATCGGGCATCACCGCCCAGCAGCGCCTCGGCGACGCGTTCGAGACCGGCGGCGCGGGGGCCCTTGACGAGCACCACGTCCCCTGGACGCAGCTGTGCGGCCAGCTCGGCCGCGGCGTCGGCCGCGGCCGGCACATGGACGGCCGGAGCCCCCTTGGCGCCCGCGAGGACCGGCCAGGGATTCTCCCCGACCACCCACAGCCCGGTGAGGCCGGCCTCGGCGGCGAGCCGGCCGACCCCCTCGTTCAGCGTGTCGCTCTCGTCCCCGAGCTCGCGCAGCGAGGCGATCACGGCGAACCTGCGCCGCTCCCCGCCGAGGACGCCGAGCGTCTGGAACGCCGCGCGCATGGAGTCGGGGTTGGCGTTGTACGCGTCGTTGATCACGGTCACGCCGTCGGGCCGGTCGGTGACCTCCATGCGCCACCGGCTGCGCGGCTCGGCGCGCGAGAGCTCCTCGGCGATGGTCGCCACCGGCAGGCCCAGCTCGTACGCGGCCGCCGCGGCGGCGAGGACGTTCTCGACGGCGTGCGCCCCGTAGAGGCGCAGCCGTACGTCCGCGGCGCCCGACGGGGTCACCAGCCTGAACGACGCCCTGCCACGCTCGTCCATCGTCTCGTTCTCGGCCCGCACGCCCGCGCCCGGGGAGCGGCCGAACCAGCTGACGCGGGCCTGGGTGCGTTCGGCCATGGGCCGTACGAGCGGGTCGTCGGCGTTGAGCACCGCGACCCCGCCTGCGGGCAGCGCCTCGACCAGCTCGCCCTTGGCCTTGGCGATCTGCTCGCGGCCGCCGAACACGCCGAGGTGGGCGGTGCCGACGTTGAGCACCACGCCGATCTTGGGCGGGGCGATGCGCGCCAGGTCGGCGATGTGGCCCTCGGAACGGGCGCTGAGTTCGAGGACGAGGAACCGGGTGTCCTCGCCGGCCCTCAGCACCGTGAGGGGGTGGCCGATCTCGTTGTTGTAGGAGCCGACGGGGGCGACCGTCGGGCCGATCAGCGCGGTCAGCCTGGCGAGCAGGTCCTTGGTGGTGGTCTTCCCCGCCGACCCGGTGACGCCGACGACGGTCGTGCGCGGCAGCGCGGCGACCGTGGCGGTGGCCAGCTCGGCCAGCGCCGTGAGGACGTCGCCCACGATGAGACAGGGCGCCTCCACGGGCCGGCTCGCGAGCACGGCCACCGCGCCGGCCTCACATGCCTGGGCGGCGAAGTCGTGCCCGTCGGCCCGCTCCCCCCTGATCGCCACGAACAGCGATCCGGGCTCGGCGGCGCGCGAGTCGATCAGGACGGGCCCGCGGACCACGGCGCGGGGATCGGCCATGCCCGCGAGGGCACCCGAGGTGATCTCGGCGATCCTTGCCAGCGGCAACGGGATCATTCGTTTCTTCCCTACTTCCATACAAGCTGCTCGTGGGTGTGCGGGGGGCCCGCGCCTCGCCCCTGGGCGCCCGGCCGGGCTACCGGCTCAGCCTCGCACAACGCCGTCGGTCACATGCGCTCTCGTCTGCCGATGGCCTCGGCGACCACCTGCCTGTCGTCGAACGGCAGCACTTCACCGTCGATGTACTGACCCTGCTCATGGCCCTTGCCGGCGACGACGACCACATCGCCGGGTACGGCCCGGCCGATCGCGAGGTCGATCGCCGCGGCCCTGTCGGGTTCCATGATCACATGGGCGCGCTCGTGCGGGGGCACGCCGAGTGCCCCCTCCAGCATCTCGCCGAGGATCCGCAAAGGGTCCTCGGTGCGGGGGTTGTCACTGGTGAGGATCGCCACGTCGGCGAGCCGCGCGGCGGCGTCCCCCATCATGGGCCGCTTGCCCCGGTCGCGGTCGCCGCCGCACCCGAGGACGATGATCAGGCTGCCCGAGGTGACCTCGCGCAGCGCCGCCAGCACCGACTCGACGGCGCCCGGCTTGTGGGAGTAGTCGACGATCGCCTGGAAGCCCCGGGTGCCCGGCACGCGCTCCATGCGGCCCGGGACGCCGGTGACGGTCCCCACGCCGTGCACGGCGGCCTGCAGCGGCACCCCGGCCTCCACGAGGGTGACCAGCGCGCCCAGCGTGTTGGCGACGTTGAACGGGCCCGGCAGGGCCACCGACACGTCGGCCTCGATGCCGCCGGGGCCGATCACCCGGAAGGTGCTGCCGTCGGCGCCGAGACGCACGTCCTGCGCCCGCCAGTCGGCCTCTGGCGCGCCCCGGGCGGAGAACGTGGTGACGGGCACCTTCGCGAGGCCCACGAGCTCCCTGCCGTGGTCGTCGTCGATGTTGACCACGCCCACCCGGCACAGCTCGGGGGTGAACAGCCGGGCCTTGGTCAGGAAGTAGTCGTCGAGGTCGCTGTGGAAGTCGAGGTGGTCCTGCGAGAGGTTGGTGAACAGCGCCACGTCGTAGAAGACGCCGTCGACGCGCTTGAGCGCCAGGGCGTGGCTCGACACCTCCATGGCGGCGGCGGTGACGCCCTCCTCGCGCATGAGCGCGAACAGGCCCTGCAGGTCGCTGGCCTCGGGAGTCGTCAGCGTGGGCGGGAAGCTCTTGTCCCCCACGTGGATCTCCACGCCGCCGATCAGGCCGGTGCGGTGGCCCGCGGCCCGCAGGCCCGCCTCCAGCAGGAACGTGGTGGTCGACTTGCCGCTGGTGCCCGTCACGCCGAGCACGACGACGCCCGCGGCGGGCCGGCCGTACACCCAGGCGGCCGCCTGGCCGAGCACGGAGCGCGGGTCGGGCACCACGAGCACCGGCACCCCGGCCGCGACCGCGGCGGGACGGCCGGCGGGGTCGGTCAGGATCGCGACGGCCCCGCCGGCGACGGCGTCACCGGAGAACGCGGCGCCGTGGGCGGCGCGGCCGGGCAGCGCGACGTACAGATCGCCCTGGCGCACCTGGCGCGAGTCGATGGTGATGCCGGTGACGGCGGCGAGCGGCGCGCGAGGGCCGCCGGAGGGCGCGCCGAGCAGGGCCGCCAGGCCGGACAGCGGGCGGACCGGGCATGCCGTGGGACGCATAGACGACGGGGGACGCACGGGCGAGAGCGTACCTTCCCCCGTCACCCGTCGGTGCTCATGCGCACCGATGGAGCGGTCGTACCGGTCGGCGGAATCTTTCGGCTCTTCAACGCGAACGTCATGACATCCTTGAACACAGGCGCGGCGATCTCCCCGCCGAAGTGGCCGTTCTCGGGTGCCTGAATGACGGCCAGCACCACCAGACGCGGCGCGTCCGCGGGAGTGAACCCCACAAACGTAGCGGTATATCCGCAATACCCTCGGCAGTTCTCGTCGTATCGCATTGCGGTGCCGGTTTTACCCGCTACTCGGTATCCCTTGATGGCGGCGAGCGAGCCGGTGCTGCCCTCGGCGCTCACCGCGGCCTCCAGCATCCGCGAGATGTCCTTGGCCGTACGGGGACCGATGACCCTGGTCTGCTTGGGCGCCTTCGCCGGGATGAGCCTGTGGTGCTGATCGACCGTGCCCGCGACGATCTGCGGCGTGATCCGCACGCCTCCGTTGGCGATGGTCTGGTAGACGCTCGCCATCTGCAGGGCCGTCACCGAGACGCCCTGCCCGAAGGCGATCGTGCACCGCTGGCTCCCCGACCACGACTCGCGCTTGGGGAGCAGCCCGGCCTCCTCGCCGTAGAAGCCCCCGCCGGTCTTGGCGCCGAAGCCGAACCCCTTGAGCATGTCGTACAGCGACTGGTCGCCGATCCGCTCGGCGGCCATGATCGTGCCTACGTTGCTGGACTCGGCGATGATCCCCGTGAAGGTCAGATGCTCGGGCGGGTGCGGGTGGGCGTCGCTGAGCAGCCGGTCGGCGCACTGGTACTTGTCCTTGACCTCGAACACCGTCTCGGGCCTGACCGCCCCCGCCTCCAGCGCGGCGGCGGCCGTGATGACCTTGTTCGTGCTGCCGGGCTCGAAGACCTCCGACACCGCCCGGTTGCCCCAGTCGGTGGCGGGAAGCGACCTCCACTTGTTGAGATCGACCTCCGGGGCGTTGGCCATGGCCAGCACCTGGCCGTTGCGCACGTCCATGACGATCACGCTGCCGCTGCGGGCCCCCGCGGCCTTGACCTGCTTGGCGATCGCCTCCTGCGCGGCCCACTGGATGTCGCGGTCGATGGTCAGCCGCACGCCCTGCCCTGCCACCGGCTCCTGCCGGGTGCTCCGCGTCATGGGGATGCGCTGCCCGGTGCCGCCGATCTCGATGGTCTGGCGGCCGTCCTTGCCGCCGAGGAGCTTGTCGTAGGTCTGCTCGAACCCGGTCAGGCCGGTGCCCGCGTCGCCGACGAAGCCCACCAGCCCGCCTGCGAGGTTCCCGCCCGGGTAGAGCCTGCGGTACTGCGGCGCGGCGGCGACCCCGTCGATCTTCAGGTCGAGCACGCTCTTGGCGGTGCCGAGGGGGACGTCGCGCGCGAGCAGCGTGTAGTGGGTCCTCGGCAGGGAGAGCTTGGCCACGATGTCGGCCCTGTCGGCGCCGAGCGCCGTGGCGAGGGTCGTGGCGACCTGGTCGCGCTCGGCGGGCGGCACCTTGGTCGGGTCCGCGGAGATCTCGCGGGCCTCCACCGTGACGGCCAGCGCGTGGCCGTTGACGTCGGTGATGGAGCCACGGCGCGCGGGCAGCGTCTCCTCGCGCACCCGGAGCGAGGCGGCCTTGGCCTCGAAGACCTTGGAGTCGAGCCCCTGGAGCTGGACGAGCCGTCCGGCGAACAGCGACAGCACGACGGCCATGCCCATCAGGCCGATGTTGATCCGCCGGGCCGGGTTGCCGAGGCGCAGCGGGGCCACGGGCCGGGGCGCCCAGGAACGGGGGGGCACCGCGCGGCGGGTCGGCCCGTCCATGCCGGCGGCAACGTCGCGAGCCAGGCCGTCGCGCGCAAGGCCGGGTTCGTCGAGGAGGGAGTGCTCCGGCGGGCACTGCCCGTGTCCGGG
>NZ_JBEZFH010000284.1:0-7493 GCF_040649355.1 Sphaerisporangium sp. NPDC049002
GCGCTCATCGACAACGAACTCTGACCTATGACTCTCGTTACTGGAAAGGCTCGACCGATGGGGACCGAGGACAAACTCCGCGACTACCTCAAGCGCGTGACCGTCGAACTGACCCAGACGCGCCGCCGCCTCGCAGAGGCGGAGGACCGAGGCCACGAGCCCATCGCCATCATCGGCATGGCCTGCCGCTACCCGGGCGGCGGCGACACCGTGGAAGGCTTCTGGGACCTGCTGCGCGAGGGCAGGAACGCGGTCAGCGAGGTGCCGTCGTCACGGTGGAACATCGACGACTACTACGACCCCGACCCGCGCTCCCCCGGCGGTGTGTACACCCGGTACGGCACCTTCCTGCCCGACGTCACCGGCTGGGACGCGGAGTTCTTCGGCATCTCGCCGAGGGAGGCCCTGCGGATGGACCCGCAGCAGCGCCTGCTGATGGAGCTGGCCTGGGAGGGGCTGGAGAACGCCGGCACCTCGCCGTCGCGGCTGGCCGGAAGCCGTACGGGCGTGATGGTCGGCTTCATGGACAGCCTCCAGTACGGCCGACTCCAGCTAGAACGCCAGGGCGGGGACGCGCTCGCCGACCCGTACCTCGGCCAGGGGTCGGCGTACAGCGTCGCGGCCGGGCGCATCGCCTACCAGCTCAACCTGTGCGGCCCGACGCTCACGGTCGACACCGCGTGCTCCTCCTCGCTGATCGCGGTCCACCTGGCGGCCGAGGCCCTGCGGCGCGGCGAATGCGACCTCGCGATCGCGGCGGGCGCGTCCCTGACGCTCCACCCGACCAGCTTCATCCAGGCGTGCGCCGGGTCGATGCTGTGCGCGGACGGGAAGTGCAAGACCTTCGACGCGAGCGCCGACGGCTACGTCCTCGGCGAGGGCGGCGGCGTCGTGGTGCTGGAGCCGCTGTCCAAGGCGATCAGGAACGGCCACAGGATCCGGGCGGTGCTGCGCGGCTCGGCGGTCAACCAGGACGGCCGCAGCAACGGGCTCACCGCGCCGAACCGCGGCGCGCAGGTCGACGTGATCAGCAGGGCGCTCGCCGCCGCCCGGGTGACCGCCGACGACATCGACTATGTGGAGGCCCACGGCTCCGGCACCCACCTGGGCGACGCGATCGAGCTGTCCGCGCTGCACGACGTCTTCGGCGGACGTCCGCCCGAGCGCCCGCTGCGGGTCGGCGCCGTCAAGACCAACATCGGTCACACCCAGGCGGCGGCGGGGGTCGCCGGACTGATCAAGACGGTCCTGATCCTGGAGAACAAGCTGATCCCGCCGAACCTGCACCTGTCGGAGCCGGCGGCGGCGATACCGGAGGACGGAAGCGTCCAGCCGGTCACCAGCATGACGCGGCTCCCCGGCGACGGCGCGCCCCGCCTGGCGGGCGTCAGCTCGTTCGGCTGGTCGGGGACGAACGCGCACCTCGTGCTGGAGTCCGCGCCCTCTCCCGAGGAGCCGGCCGCCGCTCCCGGCGGGCCGGGCCTCTCCTCGGCGCGGGTGCTGACGGTGTCCGCGTCGAGCGGCTCCGCGCTGCGCGAGCACGCGGAACGCCTCGCGGCCCGGCTCACCGAGCGGCCCGAGCCGGCCCTGGCCGACGTCGCCCACACGCTGCGGGCCGGTCGCGCCGAGCACGACCACCGGCGCGCCCTGGTCTGCGCGGACCTCGCGGACGCCGTCCGGCTGCTCAGGCGTACGGCGCAGGACGGGGGCGTGTACCGGATGAAAGGGCACCCCCGCGTCGCGTTCCTGCTTCCCGGCGTCGGCGACCAGTACCTCGGACTCGGCAGGGAGCTGTACGACACCGAGCCGGTCTACGCCGGGGCGGTCGACCGGTGCATCGAGCTGGCCGGGGAGCGGGCCGGCGTGGACCTGCGGCCGGTGTTCTTCCCCGGCCTGGACGTCCCGGCACAGCGCCCCGCGCCCGGCGATCTCGCGGCGCTGCTGGGCCGCGACGGCGCGGGCCAGGACCAGGCCGACGACCCCCTGAGTCACGCCGTGATCGCGCACCCGCTCATGTTCACGGTGGAGTACGCCCTGGCGAAGCTCCTGGGGCACTGGGGCGTCGCGCCGGACATGCTGGTCGGTTACAGCCTGGGCGAGTACGTCGCCGCCTGCCTGGCCGGGGTCTTCTCCCTTGAGGACGCGCTGAACGTGGTGGTGGAGCGGGCCCACCTGATCAGCGCCGCCCCCGCGGGCAAGATGGTCGCGGTCGCCGCCGGTGAGGACCAGGTCCGCGCCGTGCTCGCGCGCGGCGGCACCGAGGTCGACATCGCGGCGCTCAACGGCCCGTCGATGACGGTGCTCAGCGGCGTCCCCTCGGAGATCGACGAGGTGACCGCCCTGCTGACCGGCGACGGCGTCGCCTGCCGCCCCCTGCGCTCCGCGCACGCCTTCCACTCGTCCCTGCTCCGGCCGGCGCGCGAGAAGCTGGCCGCGTTGCTCGAATCGGTGCCGCGGCACGCCCCGAAGACCACGATCGTGTCGAACCTCACCGGCGCGCCGCTGACCCCCGGGCAGGCGACGAGCGTCTCGTACTGGGCGGACCAGCTTGTCAGCCCGGTGCGCTTCGCCGACAGCGTGCGGCACTGCGTGGCCGGCGAAGTGGACGTGTTCGTCGAGCTGGGCGCCGGGCAGACGCTCGGCGGCCTCGTGCGGCAGAACATGACGAGCGGTCCCGGCGCGGCGGTGCTCGGCACCCTGCCCCCGCGCTGGACGACGGGTGAGCACAGGGACGCGCGCACCGAGCTGCTGGAGACGTGCGCGCGGCTGTGGGAGCTCGGCGTCGGGGTGAACTGGGAGCTCACCCGCTCCGGCGGAGCCCGGATCGTCAGCCTCCCGGCCTACCCCTTCCAGCGGACGCGGTTCTGGCCGGAGCCGCTGGACGCGGGCCAGGTCGCGACCTCGCCGAAGGGGTCGCGGCGGCCCGCCGACTTCTGCTTCGCCCCGGTCTGGCAGCAGGACGCCGCGCGCGGCGTGCCTCCCGTCGGCACCCCCCTGAGGCTCCCCGGTCCCCTGGTCGTGTTCACCGACCCCGGCGGCGTCGGCGAGACGCTGGCCGACCTGGCCGAAGCGGCAGGCACGCAGGTGGTGGAGGTGGTCGCCGGCACCGGGCTGCGACGCGAGGGCCGGCGCGTCGTCATCGACCCCGCGGTGCCCGGGCACTACGGCGAGGTCTTCGGCACGGTCGCGCAGGCGGGCGGGCCCGTACACGTCGTGCACCTCTGGAGCCGGCTCACCACCGCGAGGACGCCGGGGTACGCGGACGACGAGGAACTGCGTGACGCGGTCCGGCACGGCTTCGACAGCCTGCTGCTCGCGGTGCAGGCGTTCGACGAGCTGCCCGCGCGGCAGGGCGTCCGGCTGCTGACGGTGAGCCAGGGCGCCTCGGAGATCCTCGGCGGCGACGCCGTCGCCCCCTACCAGGCGGTCGCCCACGGGTTCGGCCGGGCGGTGCGCCACGAGTACACCGGCCTGACCTGGAACGGCGTCGACCTCGACCCGGAGGAGCCCGGCGACGGGCTGAAAGAGCGGGCGGCCGGCCAGATCGCTTTCGAGCTGCTCCGCGAGCCCGAGCCGGGCGAGGCGCTCGCCACCCACGACACGCTGGTGGGCTGGCGTCGTGGCCGTCGCTGGCAGCGGAGCTGGACGGAGGTCCCCGAAGCCGCAGGGCAGGCCGCGATCCCCTGGCGTGCCGACGGCGTCTACCTGATCACCGGCGGCGCCCGGGGGCTCGGCATGGCCCTGGCCAAGCACCTGCTCCGCGAGGGAGTGCGGCGGTTCGCCCTCGTCGGCCGTACCCCGCTGCCGCGCGACGTGCGGCCCGAGCCCGGCAGCCGCGCGGAGAGCAGCCTGCGCGACGTCGCCGAGCTGGAGGCGGCGGGCGCCGAGGTGCTCCTGCTCACCGCCGACGCCGGCGTGCCTGACCAGCTGAGGGACGTGCTGCGCCGCTGCCGGGACCACTTCGGCGCGCTGCACGGCGTGATCCACGCGGCAGGGGTGCCCGCCGGGGGGATGGCGCAGCGCAGGACCCCGGCCGAGGCCGGCGCGGTGCTCGCCCCGAAGGTGCTGGCGATGGGACCGCTGGCCGAGCTGGTAGGCCCACGGACGCCCGCCGATCAGCGGCCCGAGGTGCTGGTCCTGTACTCCTCCGCGGTGACGGCCTTCGGCGGCATCGGCGAGGCCGACTACTGCGCGGCCAACACCGTGCTCGACGCGTACGGCGACGCGCTGTCGGCGGCGGCCCCCTCGACCCGGGTCGTGTCGATCGCCTGGGGCCCCTGGCGGCACGACGACTGGCAGGCCGAGTCGCTCAAGGGAGCCGGCGGCCTCGCCGAACGGGTGCGGGCCTACCGCGAGAAGTACGGCTTCGCCGACGACGCGGGCTGCGTCTTCCTCGACCGCGTCGTGGCCGGCGGGCACGGCAGCGTCCTCGCCGTGCGCCAGCCGTTGCGCGAGGTGCTGCGCGACTGGTCCGCCATGGTCGACATCGACGCGCTGCTCGGCGCGGCCTCGGCCGTGCCCAGGGGCGAGCGGTTCCCCCGGCCGCAGCTGCGCACGGACTACGCTGCCCCGCGCACCGAGCCGGAGACCAAGATCGCCGAAGTGTGGGGGGCCTACCTGGGGATCGACCAGGTAGGCATCCACGACCCGTTCTTCGACCTCGGGGGCAACTCCCTGGTCGGCATGGCCATGGTGCTCGCCATCGAGAAGGAGCTCGGCGTGCCGATCGCGCCGGCCGTGCTCTTCGAACACCCGACCGTCGCGGAGTTCGCCGCGGCCCTGGAGGGTGCCGAGGGCGACGACGCCGCCGCGCGGCAAGCGCTCACCACCAGTTCGGCTCGGGGGCAGCGGCGGCGCCGTGCCCGTTCCGGCACGCGGAATGAGGACGGTAGACGTGACTGACGATATCGCCGGAGAGACCTCCGGCACCGACATCGCGATCGTCGGGATGTCGGGGAGGTTCCCCGGAGCATCCGGCGTCGGCGAGCTGTGGGCCAACATCAGGGCCGGGCTGTCGGGGATCACCCGGTTCACCGACGAGGAACTGCGGGCCGCCGGGGTTCCCGAGGAACTGCTCCAGGACCCGGCCTACGTGAAGGCCGGCGCGGTCATCGACGGCGTCGACCTCTTCGACGCGGGCTTCTTCGGGTTCAGCCCCAAGGAGGCCCAGATCCTCGACCCGCAGCAGCGGCTCTTCCTTGAGCACAGCTACGAGGCGCTGGAGGACGCCGGCTGCGACCCCACGCGATTCGACGGCGCCATCGGCGTCTTCGGCGGCGGCGCGTGGAGCTCCTACCTGCAGAACAACCTGGTGCCGAGCGGCATCAGCGCCGTCATGGGAGAGCTGGCCGTCGGACTGGCCAACGACAAGGACTCGCTCACCACCCGGGTCGCGCACACCCTCGGCCTGTCCGGCCCCAGCTACGGGGTGCAGAGCTACTGCTCGACGTCGCTCGTCGCGGTGTGCGCCGCCGCCACCAGCCTGGCCGGGTTCGAGTGCGACCTCGCGCTGGCCGGCGGCGTGGCGGTCGGCGTGCCGCAGAGGGTCGGCTACCTGTACCAGCAGGGCGGGATCGCGCCGCCGGACGGCGAGTGCCGGGCGTTCGACGCGGGCGGCCTCGGCAGCCCGCTCGGCAGCGGCGTCGGCGTCGTGGCCCTGCGCCGGCTGGAGGACGCGCTCGCCGACGGGGACCAGATCTACGCCGTCATCCGCGGCTGGGCGGTGAACAACGACGCGGGGAAGAAGGTCGGCTTCACCGCGCCCGGCGTCCAGGGCCAGGCCGCCGTCATGGCCGAGGCGCTCGCGAGCGCGGACCTCACGCCCGCCGACATCGACTACGTCGAGGCGCACGGCACCGGCACCGCGCTCGGCGACGCCGCCGAGCTGGCCGCACTCCAGCAGGTGTTCCGCGACGAGTCGTGCCTGATCGGTTCCGTCAAGACCAACGTCGGCCACCTCGACCGGGCGGCGGGGGTCACCAGCCTCATCAAGGCGGCGCTCGCCCTGCGCCACGACGAGATCCCGCCCACCCGCAACCTCGCCGAGCCGAACCCCCAGTTGCACGCGGGGGAGGCCCGCCTGGAGGTGGTCACCGGGCTCCGCACCTGGCCACGGGAGCCCGGACGGACCCGCAGGGCCGGGGTCAGCGCGTTCGGCATCGGCGGCACCAACGCCCACGTGGTGCTGGAAGAGGCGCCGATCGTCCCCCGGCCGGAGGCGACGCCGCGTCCCGAGCTGCTGGTGTGGTCGGCGAGGACCGCCGCCGCCGCGGACGCCATGACCGGACGGCTCGCCGCCCACCTCGCGGACGAGTCCAGCCCGAACCGCCTGTCCGACGTGGCGTACACCCTGCAGACCGGGCGGCGGCTCTTCGGGCACCGCCGGATGCTGGTGGCCTCCACCGCGGGTGAGGCCGCGGCCGGGATGCGGGACGCCGGGGTGCTGTCGCGCGCGGAGAGCCGCACGGACCGCCAGGTCGGGTTCCTGATCGCGGGCACCGGCGAGCAGTACCCGGGCATGGCCGCCGACCTGTACGGCACCGAGCCGGTGTTCCGGGCGGTGCTGGACGAGTGCCGCGCGGTGCTGCGCCGGCGGATGGGCGGGGTGGACCCGCTCGCCGAGATGCTGCGGCCGAGGCGGGCCGCGGGAGACGGCGGGCTCGGACGGCTGCTCGGCCGCGAGGCCGCTCTGGCCCACGACACGATGCCCACCGAGCTGCTCCACCCGGCCCTGTTCGCCGTCGAGTACGCGCTGGCGCGGCTCGTACGGTCGTGGGGCGTCGAGCCGTCGGTGGTGGCCGGGTACAGCCTCGGGGAGTACGTGGCGGCGTGCCTGGCCGGGGTGCTGTCGCCGGAGTCGGCGCTCGCGCTGGTCGCCCACCGCGCGAAGCTGATCGGCGCGCTGCCCGAGGGCGCGATGAGCGCCGTGCCGCTGGGCGCGGACGACCTGCGCGGCCGCCTCGAACGCGCGGGCGTCGCCGGGCTGGACGTGGCCGCCCTGAACGGCCCCGAGCTCACCGTGATCGCCGGGGAGCCGAAGGCCATGGAGGCGGCCAGGGCGTTCCTCGCGACCGAGGGCGTGCCGTGCCGGCCGCTGGCCACGGGCCACGCGTTCCACTCGCGCATGATGGAGCCGCTCCGGGACGAGCTGACCGACTGGATCGCCGCCAACATCACGCTCGAAGCGCCGCGCATCCCCTACATCTCCAACGTGACCGGTGCCCTGGCCACGGCCGGGCAGGTGACCGACCCCGGGTACTGGGCGGGGCACATGTGCGCCCCCGTGCGGTTCGACGCGGTGCTGAGCACGCTGCTGGAGCAGGGAGAGCTCGCGCTGCTGGAGATCGGCCCCGGCCAGTCGCTCGGCGCGATGGTGCGCGGCCACCGCGACTGCCCGCGCGACCGCTGGCCCCTCGTGGTCCCCGCGCTGCCCGCCGCGGCCGACCCCCGTCCGGCGGCGGGCGCGCTGGCCGAGGCGGTCGGACGGCTGTGGC
>NZ_JBEZFH010000285.1:0-7418 GCF_040649355.1 Sphaerisporangium sp. NPDC049002
GGTGGTGGCTGCGGTGTAGAGGTCGCGTAGTTCGCGGGCGAGGATGGCTTCGGACCAGCCGTCGAAGATGATGTGGTGCAGGCAGATCACCAGGATGGACTGGTCGGGTGTGGTGCGCAGGAGTGTGGTGCGCAGCAGTGGTCCGGTGGCCAGGTCGAACGGGGTGGCGGCGGCGGCGTTAACGTGGCCGCTGATGGTGCTCTGGTCGTGGCCGGTCAGGTCGGTGAGGGTGATCGTGACCGGTGCGGGGGGGTCGATGATCTGGTAGGGCTGGCCCGTGTCGTCGGCGGCGAACCGGGTGCGCAGCGCTTCGTGCCGGACCACCAGGTGCGTCAGCGCCTGTTCGAGCGCCGCCACGTCGACGGGTCCGGTCAGCCGCAGGGCGACCCGGATCAGATACTCGTTGCCGCCGGGCTCCAACTGGTCCAGGAACCACAGGCGCTGCTGGGCGGACGACAGCGGGACCCGGCCCTCCCGAGGCAGCGGCCGGGGCCCCTGCCCGCCGGCGGTGCGGTTCACGCGCCGGACCGCCCCCCGGGAGCCGTCGGCCGCGGGAGGTGACGTACGGAGGACACGCGCCGCGGCCAGCTCACCCACATGGGCGCTCAGCAGCCGTGCCGTGGGGTTCTCATGAACGGCTTCCGGTGAAATGGCGACGCCGAACTCCGCGGCGATCGCCTTTGTAATCCGCGAGGCGGTCTCGTCGTCGCCGCCCAGCGTGCCGAATTCGCTGTCTACCGCGATCGCATCCGTGGCGAACACGTCTCGCCAGATACGAAGGATTCGCGCTTCATCCGCGTACTTGACATTCGTCATCGGGCCCTACCCATCATCTCCACAGGGCGGCTTCTCATATCGCGCATTCGCCAGCCTGTCAGCCCGTACCCCTCCTGCCACCTGGGCGGTTCCAACCACCCGGCCCAAGGGCACTTCTGTCCAGCGAATGCGTCCGACAGTGGATGACCTCGAAAAACGCGCCGCACAGGAATGCGGCGGACGCCGTTTCCCGCAATGGGGTGATTGCGTTAATCGCCATTGCCGCCTTACGTTCGGCGGCATGAAAAGGGTCCTTTCGGCGCACCAGGCCACCCAGGGAACCATCGTCGACGACATTCGCGGTCACGCCGCCCGTGAACCGCACGCACCCGCGATCGTGACGCCGCAGGCCGTCATCGGCTACCGGGACCTCACCGACCGGATCGATCACCTGGCGCGGGCGCTGGCCGCCGCCGGAGTCGGCGCCGAGAGCCGCTGCGCCGTCGTCGCCGAGGACGGTGTCCACACGGTGATCGCGATGGCCGCCGTGATGCGCGCCGGCGGAGCGTTCCTCACCCTCGACCCCGGGCAGCCGGTCCAGCGCCTGCACGCGATGGTCCGCGGCGTGGACGCCCGTTTCCAGATCACCACCGCCGCGCTCGCGGGACGGCTCGCTCTGCCCGTCGGCGGCCCCACCATCTTGATAGACCGCCTCGGCGACGTGGCGGGGGGCGCGCTTCCGGCTCACGTCCCGCCGCGCTCCCTCGCCTACCTCAGCCACACCTCGGGGTCGACGGGAACCCCCAACCCCGTCATGATCGAGTACGGCGGGCTGGGCGCCTACCTGCGGTTCATCGTCACCGCCGGCGGGCTCGGCCCGCACACCGTGGCGCTGCAGCTGGCGCCGTTCGGCTACGACGCCTCGATCCGGGGCGTCTTCGCGCCGCTGGCGGCGGGAGGCCGCCTGGTCCTGCTGCCCCGATCCACCCTGCTGCGACCCGTCGCCCTGGCCGACGCGGTGCGGGACTACGGCGCCAACACCATCTTGAGCAGCACTCCGACCCTGCTGACCGCACTGGCCCAGGACGAGGAGGTCGCCGCACGGCTGCGCGGGCTCGACCTGATCCTCTGCGCTGGAGAGTCGCTGCGCCCCTTCCTGACGGCCGGGGGCAGGCGGCTGGCCGCGGGCCGGCTGGTCAACCACTACGGGCCGACCGAATGCACGATCACCTCGACCTGTTACGAGGTTCCCGACCAGCCGGACACCGAGGCCGACCTGATCGGCACGCCGATCGACGGGGTGACGGTCCGCCTGCTCGACCAGAGCATGCGCGCCGTGCCCGACGGCGCGGTCGGCGAGATCCACATCGGCGGCTCGGGCGTGGCACGCGGCTACGGCGGCCGGCCGGCCCTGACCGCCCACCGGTTCGTCCCGGACCCGTACGGCCCACCCGGCGCGCGCCTGTACCGGACCGGTGACCTGGCGCGGCGCGGACCTACCGGCATCCTGGAATTCCTCGGCCGCAACGACAGGCAGGTCAAGATCCGGGGCTACCGCGTGGAGCCGGCCGAGGTCGAAGGCGCCCTGCTCGGCCATCCGGCCGTGACCGGGGCGGTGGTCACCTCCGCCGCGGACGAGCGCGGCCGGGTCCACCTCGTCGCCCACGTCACAGGCGTGCCGCCCGAGATCACGGACGCCGCGCTGCGGGCGCACCTGGCCGAGACCCTGCCGCCCCACCTGATGCCGCGCCGGTTCCACCGCGTCGACAGCATCCCCACCACGCACAGCGGCAAGACCGACCGGGCCGCCCTCGTGGCGCACGCTCCGGCCCACGGCGGCGCGGGCGCCTGACCCGCGGCCGTCCTCCCGAACAGGACGTCCACCACCACCCATCTCAGCTCGCCGGCCTTGGAAGGGCGAAACCCATGACGACGACGAACGACGACCGGACGTACACCGCCGACCTGACCGAGCTGGTCGTGGCCGTGTACAGGGAAACGATGCGCCACGAGGGACTCGGACCCGACAGCGACTTCTACGAGGAGGGCGGGGACTCCATGACCGCCTTCCAGATCATCGCGCGGCTGCGCGCCGCACTCGACGTCGAGATCCCCGTCGCGCTGGTCTTCGCCTGTCCCACGCCCACCGACCTCGCCGCCGCCGTCGCCGACCTGGCCTACGGCCAGGCGGGCGACGACGCCGGCCTCAACTGAACGGAGAGCCCGAAAATGAAGGACGAATCGGCGCCGCACGTCGGCCAGTGGCGGTTGTGGACCCAGGTCTCAGTGCGGGGACCGGGCTTTCCGGCAGCGGGGGTGCTGCGCCTGGCACCGGAGGGCCTGGCGGCCGCCGCCAACGGGTTCGGCGCGGGGGAGGAGCTCGCGGGGGCCCAGTGGGACGCCTTCGAGAAGCGGTTCGGGGCCGCGGCGCTGTCGGTCTCGGGGACGCTGCAGGAGATCGCCGGGCTGCCGTTGTTCCAGTCGGCGGTGGCGTGGCAGAACCGGACGGTCCTGCGATCGGGAATCGGCCCGTTCCTGCGGTGGACGCCGGAGGCCGGCAAGCGGCCCAGCATGGCGCGGCAGCGCGAGGAACTGGTGGCGCACTACTGGCAGCGGTTCTGCGTGAAGAACGACACGATCGGGTTCTTCGGCCCGGTGGGCTGGGGCACGTGGGACCGGTCCGTACGGGGCGTGGCGGTCGAGCCGGGGGTGGGGCTGGTCGCCGAGTCGGGGGTGTACTTCTCAAGCTGGGCGGTCGACGCGCTGGCACGCTGTGTCAGCGAGGACGAGGCGGTCCGGGAATGGCTGGCGCCGCGGCGGATGCCGTTCGTGCGGATGGGCGCCACCGAGGTGAGCGTTCCCGGCCTGCCCCCGGTGCGGGTCGGCCAGGTTGAGCGGGAGGTGCTCCGGCTCTGCGACGGCACCCGGCCCGCCCGCGCCATCCAGCGGGAACTCGGCGAGCACGTCGACGTGCGCGGCGTGCTCGAAACGCTGGTCAGACGCCGCTGGATCGTCTGGCGGCTCGACGTGCCCGCGGACACCTATCCGGAACGCCGGCTGCGTGAGCTCCTCGACCAGATCGGCGACCCCGGCGTCCGGGATCGGGCACTGGACAAGCTGCGGGTCCTCGAACGCGGCCGGGACCGGGTCCGTGAGGCGGCCGGTGATCCCGAGGCCCTCGTGGCCGCCCTTGAGGCGCTCGAAACCGAGTTCACCGAGCTGACCCAGGTCGCCGCGCAGCGCCAGAAGGGCGGGGGCGGCGCTCCGTGCCGGGCGCTGATCTACTCCGACAGCATGCGCGCGGCCCGGGTCCGGGTCGGCACCGAGTTGCTCGACGCCCTGGGCCCGCTGGACCTGCTGCTGACCGGGGGAGCCTGGCTGACCTCCGCCCTGGCGGAGCGGGTCATGGCCCGCGCCCGCCAGGTCTACGCCGAGCAGACCAAGGGCCGGGGTGAGGCCCCCCTCGACCTGGCCACCTTCTGGTTCGCGTGCATTCCCCTGCTGCACAGCGGCGCCGTCGCCGACGCGGCCGACCTCAAGCGGGAGTTCGCCAAGTGCTGGGAGGACATCCTGCGCCTGCCGCCCGGCGCGCGGCGCGTGCGGTTGACCCGCGCGGACATCGCCGACCGGGTCCGCGAGGCCTTCGGCGAGCCCGCCGGGGGGTGGGCCACAGCGCGGTACGCCTGCCCGGATGTGCTGGTCGTGGCGGACGACGCGGACGCGGTGAACCGGGGGGAGTTCGAACTCGCTCTCGGGGAGCTGCACCTGGCCATCAACACGCTCGGCGCGTCGCTCTTCGTCAACCAGCATCCCGACCGCGAGGAGCTGATCGAGCTCACCGACCTCGATCACCCTGGGCCGCGTCTGATGCCGTTGCAGCCCAAGGAGCACCGCGCGCGGCTGTCCGCCCGCACGAGGTACTCGCTCGTCCGGGACCAGGACTACTGCGTCGCGCTGGCGGACTCCAGCGCCGACCCCCGCCGCCCGCGCACGATTCCGAGCGCGGACGTCGTCGTGAGCGACCGCGACGGCCGGCTCGTCGCCGTGCTGCCCGACGGGGGCGTGTTCGATCTCGTGGACATCTTCTCGCAGGCCCTGACCATGCTGGTGCTCGACATGTTCCGGATCGTGCCGG
Organism: Sphaerisporangium sp. NPDC049002; assembly: GCF_040649355.1. Lineage (NCBI taxonomy): Bacteria > Bacillati > Actinomycetota > Actinomycetes > Streptosporangiales > Streptosporangiaceae > Sphaerisporangium > Sphaerisporangium sp. NPDC049002. The sequence continues at coordinate 4,892 of NZ_JBEZFH010000285.1, forward strand.
AGGACGCCGACCACTTCCCGCGGGTGACGATCGACCGGATGACGGTGGCGCGGGAGACCTGGCGGTTCGACCCGGCGACGATGGAGTTCGCGGACGAGAAGAACGAGGCGAAGCGGTTCGTACTGGCCGGCCAGTGGCGCGCCGCGCGGGAACTTCCGCGCTTCGTGTTCGTGGTGTCGCCCACCGAGCCCCGGCCGTTCTACGTGGACTTCCACAGCCCCGTGTACGTGAACATCTTCGCCAAGGCGGTGCGCCGGCTGTCGCGCGACGACCCGCAGGGCCGGCTCACCATCAGCGAGATGCAGCCCACTCCCGAGCAGACCTGGCTGACCGATGATCAGGGCAACCGGTACACGTCCGAGCTGCGCTTCGTCGCCGTCGACGACACCCGGGCCCGCGCCGGCGACGAGCCTGCTCACCGCTCCACGCCGCTGACGCGGCGCGTGGTCGCCGGCCAGGACGCGCTGGTGCCGATCACGTGAACGGCGGCCCCGGCCATCCTGGTCACCGCCTTCCGAACAACCGACCAATGGCAGATCCGCCTCCGGCGTGAGGCGATGACCAGAGGGGCGGGCCGCCGCTGAGCGGCCCGCCCCTCTGGCCGGGACCGACCGCGTCAGCGGTAGACCAGGCCGGCGCCGACCTCGATCACCTGGCCGGTGACTCCGGCGGCGCCGTCGCTGACCACGAATCGCGCCGCCGCGATCAGATCCTCCGGTACCAACCGGCGGCGTAGCGCCTGCCGGGCGATCACCTCGGCGTCCAGTTCGGCCTGGGCACGCCCGTCGGCGAGTTCGAACTCGCTCTGCGTCTTGATCGCGCCGGGCGAGATCGCGTTGACCGTGATGCCGTCCGGGCCCCAGGCTCGCGCCAGCGACCGGGTGAGTCCGACCAGCGCCGCCTTGCTGGCGACGTACGACGGTCCGGACGGGCCGGCGAGCCGCACCGTGGCCGAGGTGATGTTGACCACCCGCCCCCACCCCCGCTCGCGCATCCCTCCGCTCAAGGCCTGCGCCAGCACCATCGCGGCGGTCACGTTCACCGCGAAGGTCGCCTCCCATTCGGCCAGCGGCAGGTCCTCGATCGACACGTTCGACGCTCGGGCCGCGTTGTTGACCAGCACGTCCACGTCGCCGGCCTGACCGGCCAGCGCGACTACCGAGGACGGGTCGGCCAGGTCGGCCTCGACGACCCTGACCCTCGCGCCCGCCTCCTCGCAGCGCCGCGCCACCTCGGCGATCTCCTGGTCGGCGCACAGGTGGTGCAGCACCAGCGTGACACCCGGCTCCGCCAGGCCCTCGGCGAGCGCCGCCCCGATGCCCCGGCGGGCTCCGGTGACCAGGATCGTGCGGCCGGTCACGGCCGGGCCTCCGCATCCGGCGTCAGCACGGTCTTGACGGTCCGCCCGGACCGCACCAACGCCAGCGCGTCGTCGATCCGATCCAGCCCGAACCGGTCGGTGACCAGCGGCGCCAGCCGGTCCGCGTGCCGGCGGACGAGGTCGATGGCCGGCGGGAAGCTGTTCAGGATGGCCATCGAACCCACGATGGTCAGCTCGTCGGCGTAGATCCGGTACGGCGACACGGCGGCCGCCGCCTGAGGCGAGGCGACGCCGAAGACCAGCAGATGGCCGGCGCGTGCCACACAGTCGAGCGCCTGCGCGAAGGCCCGCGGGTTGCCGGTCGCCTCGATCACCCACGGGGCGCGGAGCTGCGCGGCCTCCTCGGGATCGCAGGCGCGCGCCCCGGTCAGCCGTTCGGCCAGCCGGCGCCGGGCCGGGTTGACGTCGACCACGGTCACCGGTCCGACGCCTCGCAGATCGAGCATGATCGCCAGAATGAGCCCCATCGTGCCGCCCCCGAAGACGATCGCGGGCTCGTCGGGCCGGGGGTTCAGCCTGTGGAGGCCGCGAACCGCGCAGGCCACCGGCTCGGCCAGCGGGGCCGCCTCCAGCGGGAACGGTTCCGGCAGCCGGTACAGGTTGGCCTCGGGCACCGCGGTGAACTGCGCCCACGCGCCCGGACTGGTGGCGCCGATCGCGCCCCACCGCCGGCACATGTTGCCCTGTCCCCGCCGGCACGGGTCGCACCGTCCGCAGTGCAGTGAGGGGTCCACGGCGACGAGGTCGCCCACCGCGTACCCGCCGACCTCATGGCCGACGGCGACCACCTCGCCGTAGGGCTCGTGCCCGGGGATCAGCGGCAGCCGGTCCACTCCAAGGTCGCCGCCGACCAGGTGGAGGTCGGTGCCGCAGATGCCGCACGAACGGACGGCGATCACCACGCCGTCGGGTGCCGGTGCCGGGTCGGGCACCTGGGCCACGTCGAGCCGGTCCGGCGCGGATACCACCACGGCGTACATCGTTTCCTCCTCGGTCCGGGTCACTCGAAGACGATCAGGCCGCGGGTCTCGGTCCCGGAGCGAAGCGCGTCGTAGGCCTCGTCCACCTGATCGATCCGCCACCTTCTGGCACCACCGGCGCCACCCGCCGCCCGGCCAGGGGCTACGACCCCGGTATGGGCTTCGG
>NZ_JBEZFH010000286.1:0-7343 GCF_040649355.1 Sphaerisporangium sp. NPDC049002
GTTCCGGAGAAGTCCTCGATGGGACTGATCTCCTCGAAGATCTCTTCGAGACCGGATTGGGCCGGAACGTCCTTGCGCCCGGCCTGGCGAGCCGCCTCTACCCGGGACTTCCACTTCCCGTTGCCGAGCAGCCAGTCGAAGGACTCGGTCTGCAGAGCGAGAAGATCGGGAACTTCGAGCGGCTCCTGAATGCGCGAGAAAGAGACGCGATGGGGACCAGCGGGTACGGCGGAGGCATGGCGCGAGGCTGTCAACAGATGTCCTTCCGGAGGGCACGGATGGAATCGAACTGCGCGCACGCAAAACGCCCCGGCCGGAGCCAGGGGCGTCGAGAGGCAACGCGAGGAAGAAGCATAACGCAAATTGCAAACGCGCGTCCACACGTACTATGAGTGTCAACCTCGGTGCTGGGATCAGCATCGCACAGCCGGGTGTACGCGTCAAGTCTCCAGTCTTTGGGGCGCGACCGGAATCGATGGGTATAGCACCTTTCGAGGCATTTGCCCTGTGGTTCTTGGCCGCGTGCCCGGCGTGTTCCGCCTGCGTGCCCAGTCCGGTGAGGGGAGGCTGGTTGATCACACGACGAGAGTTCCTGAAGACGGGCGTGGGCGGGGCGGTCCTCCTCGTCTACCGGGGATTGGCGGGCGGTTCCCGGGCGATCGGTGCGATCATGAACCCCGCCAGGATCGCCAAGTACGTCGTGCCCCTGCCCGTCCCACCCGTGATGCCGTCCCTCTCGGCGCGGGGCGAGCCGATCGACCGCTATGTGATCGCCGTCCGCCAGATCCGCCGGCAGATCCTGCCGCCGGGCGACCCTCCCACGACGGTGTGGGGGTACGGGGCGGTCCAGGACCCGGGGACGTTCAGCAGCCCGGGGTTCACCCTGGAGGCGGTGGCCGATCGTCCGGTACGAGTGCGCTGGGTGAACGAACTGGTCGACGAGAGCGGCGGGTATCTGCCGCACCTGCTGCCGGTGGATCCCACTCTGCACTGGGCCAACCCCACGGACGGCCCGTCCGGACGGGATTCGCGTCCCCGGTTCACCTCCACACCGAACCGGTATCGCGGGCCCGTCCCGCTGGTCACCCACCTGCACGGCGGGCACAGCGCCGACCACAGCGACGGTTTCCCCGAGGCGTGGTACCTGCCGCGGGCCAGGGACCTCCCCGCCGGATCGGCGACCGAGGGCTCCCTGTACGCGAGGTTCCGCGCCATGTACGCCCGTACGCACGGCGTGTCCTGGAGTCCGGGCTCGGCGGAGTTCCATTACGGCAACCAGCAGCGGGCCGCCACGATGTGGTACCACGATCACTCGCTGGGGATCACCCGGCTCAACACCTACGCCGGGCTGGCCGGGTTCTACCTGCTGCGCGGTGGTCCCGCCGACCTGCCCCCCGGCGTCCTGCCCGGCCCCGCGCCTTCGGCCGGCGACGACGGACGCGGCCCGTACCACGAGATCCCGATCGTCATCCAGGATCGGTCCTTCGCCTCCGACGGCTCGCTGTTCTACCCGGGAAGCCGCGCCTTCTTCGACCGGTTCGCCGGGCCGTACATCCCAAGGAGCGACCTGCCCCCCATCTGGAACCCGGAATTCTTCGGCACGGCGATGATGGTCAACGGCCGCACCTGGCCTTACCTGGAGGTCGAGCCCCGCCGCTTCCGGTTCCGGTTCCTCAACGGCTGCAACGGCCGGGTCCTCGACCTGAAGATCGTGACCGACCCGATGGCGAGGCGTCCCGTGCCGGCGGCCCTGCCCGTGTGGCACATCGGGTCCGATGGAGGCTTCCTGCCCGAGCCCGTGCGACTCGGCCGCATCCTGCTCGCCCCGGCCGAACGGGCCGACGTGATCGTCGACTTCACCGGCCTGCGGCCCGGCACGGCCCTCTACCTGATCAACGAGGCCCCGGACACGGCCTTCCCCGGAGACGGCCACACCCCGCCGGCGGACCCCGCCACCACCGGCCAGGTGATGAAGTTCGTCGTACGGCCCTTGGCGGGACAGGACCGCAGCGTGCCGCCCGACCAGCTCACCCTGCCGTCCCTCACGCGGATCGGCCAGGAGAGCAGGACGCGCAAGGTCGCCCTGCTGGAACAGGACTCGGCGGTCGTCCACGGCGCCGGCCCGACGGCGGTGCTGCTCGGCACCCTGGACGGAGGCAGGAAAGCCAGGATGTGGTCCGACCCGGTCACCGAGAATCCCGCCCTAGGCGCCACCGAGATCTGGGAGATCCACAACTTCACCCCGGACGCCCATCCCATCCACGTGCACGAGGTCCTGTTCCACGTCCTCGACCGCCGGTCCTTCAACGGCGCCGCCCGGCCCCCCGAACCATGGGAACGGGGGTTCAAGGACACGGTGATCGCCTACCCGCACCAGATCACCCGGATCAAGGCGACGTTCGACAGGGCCGGTCTCTTCGTCTGGCACTGCCACCTGCTGGAACACGAGGACAACGAGATGATGCGCCCCTACCGCGTCGGCGCCTGAGCGCGCCCGGACGCGCCGCCGACCGTCACCGGCCCGGCCGAACAGCGCGAGCAGGGCTCATGTGCCCGTCGCGGCGGCACTCAGCGATCCACCGTGGCGCGCCAGCGGAGGCAGCGGTGCATGGAGCCCTCTCGCTGATCATCCGCTCTCCTTCATGAGCCGCCGTATCGGGGCCGGAGGGTGTCCGGCCCCGAAAACAGACGGTCAGGCGGAGGAGGAAGTGATCTCGGTGCGGATCTGCTTGGCAGCGGTGACGAGGTTTTCCAGGGAGTCGCGGGTCTCGGGCCAGGCGCGGGTCTTCAGGCCGCAGTCGGGGTTGGCCCACAGCCGGTCGGCGGGGATGGCGGACAGCCCCTTGCGCAGCAAAGAAGCCACCTCCTCGACGCCGGGGACTCGGGGGGAGTGGATGTCGTAGACGCCGGGCCCGACCTCGCGGGGGTAGCCGGCCTGGGCGAGTTCCTCGGCCACCTGCATGTGGGAGCGGGCGGCTTCGAGGCTGATGACGTCGGCGTCCATGTCGTCGATCGCGGCGATGATCTCGCCGAACTCGGCGTAGCACATGTGGGTGTGGATCTGGGTCCGCGGCCGCGCCCCGGCGGTGGCCAGGCGGAACGCCTCGGTGGCCCAGGCGAGGTAGGCGGGGCGGTCCGCGGCGCGCAGGGGCAGCGTTTCACGGAGCGCAGGTTCGTCCACCTGGATGACGGCGGTGCCGGCGGCTTCCAGGTCGGCGACTTCGTCGCGCAGGGCGAGCGCGACCTGCCGGGCGGTCTCGCCGAGCGGCTGGTCGTCGCGGACGAACGACCAGGCCAGCATGGTGACCGGGCCGGTGAGCATGCCCTTCACTGGGCGGCTGGTCTGGGACTGGGCGTAGGTGGTCCAGCGCAGGGTCATCGGGTGTGGGCGGGAGATGTCGCCGGCCAGGATCGGCGGTCGGACGTACCTGGACCCGTAGGACTGGACCCACCCCTGCTGGGTGGCGATGTATCCGTCGAGTTGCTCGGCGAAGTACTGCACCATGTCGTTGCGCTCGGGCTCGCCGTGCACGAGCACGTCCAGGCCGCTCTCCTCCTGGAAGGCGAGGACCGCGCGGATCTCGGCCTCCATGCGCGCGTCGTAGGCATCCTGGTCGATGCGCCCGGCGCGCAGGTCGGCGCGGGCGGCGCGCAACTCGGCGGTCTGGGGGAACGAACCGATGGTGGTCGTGGGCACCAGCGGCAGGTCCAGATGGTTGCGCTGGGCTCGCGCCCGTTCCGCGTAGGGTTCAGCCCGCCTGGTGTCCTGCCCGGTCACCGCAGCCGCGCGTTCGCGGATCGCCGGGTCGCGGGTGAGCGCGGACGTCCTGCGGGACTCCAGGGCTTCGCGGTTGTCGGTGAGGTCGTCAGAGATGGCGCGGACACCGCGGTTCAGACCGCGGGCGAGGGCGACGATCTCGGCGGTCTTCTGCCGGGCGAAGGCCAGCCATGGCCGGATCTCAGGATCGATCTCCGTCTCGGCGGCGGCGTCCAGCGGGACGTGCAGGAGCGAGCAGGACGCGGCGACGTCCACCTGCCCGGCCAGTCCGAGAAGGGTCGCCAGGGTGCTCAGCGACTTCTCCAGGTCGTTGATCCAGATGTTGCGGCCGTCCACGACGCCCGCGATCAGACGCTTGCCCGGCAGCCCGCCGGCGGCCGCCAGGTCGTTCAGGTTGGCGGCGGCCGGGCCGGTGAGGTCGAGCCCCAGACCCTCGATCGGCGCATGGGCCAGCACAGACAGGGCTTCCCCGAGGTGGTCGAAATAGCCGGCGACCAGGATCTTCGGGCGCTCGGTGAGTGAGCCCAGCCGCTGGTAGCAGCCGGCGACGGCGTCCAGGACGGCCTGCGGCTGGTCCTGGACCAGGGTGGGTTCGTCGAGTTGCACCCAGCGGGCGCCCGCTTCGTGCAGTGCCGCGAGGATCTCGGCGTACACGGGCAGCAGCCGGTCGAGCAGGGTGAGCGGGTCGAAGTCCGCTGGGGCGTCCGGCGCTGGCTTGGCCAGCAGCAGGTAGGTCACCGGGCCGACCAGGACTGGCCGCGGGTTGTGTCCCAGTGCCAGAGCCTCACGCAACTCGCTCACAGGCTTGGAGGGGTCGGCCGCGAAGACGGTGTCCGGGCCGAGCTCGGGGACCAGGTAGTGGTAGTTGGTGTCGAACCACTTGGTCATCTCCAGCGGCGCGACGTCCTGAGTACCGCGCGCCATCGCGAAATAGCCGTCCAGCGGGTCGGCCCGCACGGCGGCGCGATGCCGCGGCGGGATCGCGCCGACCATGACCGTGGTGTCCAGCACGTGGTCGTACAGAGAGAAGTCGCCGGTCGGGACCTCGTCGATCCCCGCCTCGGCCAAGCGGCGCCAGTTGTCGCGGCGCAGCCCGGCGGCGACGTCGAGCAGTTCGGCGTCGGTGGTGCGGCCGGCCCAGTAGCCTTCGACGGCCTTCTTCAGTTCGCGGCCCGGTCCTTGGCGTGGGTAGCCGTACACGGTGGCCAGCGCGGTGGGCGCAGGGGAACTCTCGGCCATGAAACTCTCCTTCGCGAGTCACGGAGACCTCGACGGAACCCCGGGGCGAAGGCACGGCAGATGGTGCGGACCCACGGTCAGGTCCGCGTCGTCACGCCGGCCCTCCCACGAGGCCGTCGAACGTCACCGCGCGCGGTCGCGCGCGGGCAGTGGCAGGTCTTCGGACTCGTGGGCGCCCATCTCGTGCCTACTGGCCGTCGCTTCCCGGGTCCTTGGATCGGATCCAGTGCGTGTGACGGCGGTCGTTCCCACTCACCGCTGCGGGGCAGTCCCGGATTCACACCGGGTTCCCTCTTACGACGCTCCTGCCTGGCGGGCAGGGCGAACCGACTGCACCCCCGAGTCTAGAGTGCCGCAGCGGCTCGGGCGAGTGCTCGACGTGCCGGGACCGGGTCGGTCGCCGCGAATGGGGGTGGTCGGGGTGTGGCGCCATGCCGATCCGCGCCGACTTGGTGACGATGTTGTGGAACGCGGGCGCGGATCCCGCCCTGGTCGCTCAGTGGATGGCCGAGACCCAGGTCCAGCAGGTAGCCGCTCAGGCGCAGCTACGCCAAGTGAGCGGCGGGCGTCGGATGACACGAGGAGATCGATGCCATGGTGACCGCGATCGAGGACCACGTTCAGGTTCTGGCGGAGGCGGATCCGAACGACAAGGCTCAGGTCGACGCGGAGATCGGCCTGCGGCTGACCTACTACCCCGAGAAACAGCTAGTGGAGGCCCAGTCGCAACCGGACCTCCACATGCGCGAAGGGTACGTGTCCGAGGGGGGACTTGAACCCCCATGCCCCGTAAAGGGCACTAGCACCTCAAGCTAGCGCGTCTGCCTATTCCGCCACCCGGACAGTGGTGCCTGCACGTGAGAACGTCTCCCCGCGTCGGCTGCACCAGGTTAGCAAACAACGGGCACTGCGTCATACCGGGATTCGGACGCGGGTGCGGTGGGCCCGTGCCGAGGGTCTCCTTGGGCGGAAGCCGGGGTGCCCGGAGGTCTTCCCGGGCGGCGGGCCGGGACGCGCGGTGGGCTCCTCGGGCGGGCGGGCCGGGGTGGCTGGAGCGGTGCTTGGGCGGCAGGCCGGGGGTGGCTTGGGTGGGGGGCCTGGGGTGGTGTGGGTGGTGCTTCGCGGCAGGCCGGGATGCTTGTGGGCGTGCTTGGGCGGCAGGATGGTGGGCGTTAGCGCGTACCGAGCCGAAGGAGCACGTATGACCGCGTTCAATGCCGAGGACGAGGTCGTCGAGCTGTGCCGCGACCTGATCCGCATAGATACGACGAACGCAGGGGACAACGCGGGGCCGGGGGAACGGATCGCCGCCGAGTACGTCGCGGGCAAGCTGGCCGAGGTCGGGCTGGAGCCGCGGATCCTGGAGAGCGACAGCAAACGGGCCAACGTGATCGCCCGCATCCAGGGGGCCGATCCCAGCCGTGAGGCGTTGCTGCTCCATGGGCACCTTGACGTCGTCCCTTTCAACGCCGGCGACTGGACCCATCACCCGCTGAGCGGGGAGATCGCCGACGGCTGCGTCTGGGGGCGCGGCGCGGTGGACATGAAGGACATGGACGCCATGATCCTCGCGGTCGTCCGGCAGCGTCTGAGCGAGGGGCGCAGGCCGCCGCGCGACATCGTGCTCGCGTTCACGGCGGACGAGGAGGCCGGCGGCCACTACGGCGCGCAGTGGCTGTCCACCGAGCACAAGGACCTGTTCGAGGGATGCACCGAGGCGATCGGCGAAGTCGGCGGGTTCAGCGTCTCCGTCGACGAGGCCAGGCGGCTCTACCTGATCGAGGCCGCCGAGAAGGGCATCGCCTGGATGAGGCTCACCGCCGCCGGGCGCGCGGGGCACGGCTCGATGCTGAACAGCGAGAACGCCGTAACGGAGCTGGCGGAGGCCGTCGCACGCATCGGGCGCTATGAGTGGCCGGTACGGCTTACGCCGACGGTGCGGGCCTTCTTCCACGAGGCCTTCGACATCGAGCTGGAGGCCGGCGACGCCGAAGCCACGGTCGCGAAGCTGGGCCCGCTCGCCCGCATGATCGGCGCGACGCTTCGGAACACGGCGAACCCGACCATGCTCGCCGCCGGGTACAAGGCGAACGTGATCCCGCAGACCGCCACAGCGCACGTGGACGGCCGTTTCCTGCCGGGGTACGAGGAGGAGTTCTTCACGACCCTGGACGACCTGCTGGGGCCCAACGTGACCAGGGAGTTCGTCTATCACGACGTCGCGGTGGAGACGGGACGATGTCCTGCCGTTCGAACGCGCCGAACGGGCGCGAGTCGTAGCCGAGGCAGCCAAGGTTCGTGTACGTGTAGTTCACGTACGCCTGCA
>NZ_JBEZFH010000287.1:0-7316 GCF_040649355.1 Sphaerisporangium sp. NPDC049002
CTCTCCATGATGACCCGCAGCCCGGTACGGACGAGGGCCTGGTCGTCGGCGATGACCACCCGCAGCGTCGAGGTCTCCAGCGCGCGTGCGCCGGAGCACGACGCCGACGGCCATGCCCGCCTCGCCCGACCTCTTGTAGATGCGTTCTCTCCAGTCCGTGAGGGCGGACTCGGTCATGTGACTCTCCCCGATCGGTTGTGGTGAGGGCGTCTCCGCCGCCCGTCAGTGAAGCCGCGCGTCCCAGCGCTCCAGGCCAAGGACAGGCTTGAGGAGCCTCTCGGGCCCTCCGGGGGTGAAGTAGCGGCGCAGGTCGTCGCCGGCCAGGGCGTTGCCGAGGGCGCCCATGATCATCCCCTGGTCGAGGGCGAGGTACTCCTTGGCGACCTTGCCGCTGCGCACGGCCACGGCGTCGTAGAAGCCGCCGGGGCCGTAGGAGTCGAAGTTCGCCCGCAGCCGTGCAAGGTTGTCCAGCGCCTTGTCACCCGCGTAGCGCAGGGCGAGGAAGGACGCGTGAGGCGTGACCACCCCGTCCCCGTAGTGGTCCGGCTCGGGCTTGGCGGGCCGGCAGTCGCCGAAGCCCGGGTCGGAGGAGGTGCGCTCCTCGTCGGAGGTGTAGCCGTCGGTGTCCATCCCGAGGCCGTCCACGCCGTACTCGCGGTAGCCGCCGTTGGGGTCGTCGGAGGGCGAGAAGCCCCAGTAGCCGTATTTCGCCTCGTTCATACCGTGCTCGATCTGCGCGGCGACGAAGACCGGATGGTTGCGGCCCCAGCTCCGCGCGCCCCACGTCTCCTCGGGGACCACGAGGTTCGCCATCAGCGCCTCGAACATGCTGCCGCCCCAGTTCGGTACGAAACGCATGCCGCGATAGCCGTACGTCCCCTCGAAGACCTTGACGCCCTGGTAGGTCTGCCAGCTTCCCTGCGGCTTCTGGTCGGCCCAGCCCCAGTCGCAGGTGTCGGGGAAGGTGCGCCAGAGCCCGAAGTAGTGGGTGGCGGGCACCTGGCCGAGCGCGACGGCGACATAGGTGACGATGCGGGTCTCGGACATGGCGCCGTAGCGGTGACAGGTGGAGTACACCGTCGTGCCCGTGTGCGCGTAGTCGGTCTCCTGCGAGCACCCTTCGGGCTTGTCCGGCCAGTAGCCGCCGGTCATCAGGCCGGTTCCCGCGTCGGCGCGGGCGGCCGGGTCGTAGAAGGCGGCGAAGTTCATCCGTGACAGAACGCTCCCGGCCTGCCTCGCCTGCCCCGGCATCGCGTTCTTCACCATCATCAGCGCGGCGGCCAGCCAGGCGTTGTCCACGCTGGACACGAAGGGCAGCACGGGTGCGCCGCTCTCCGGCCAGGTGTGGACGACCTCCAGCGTCGCGGGGTCGTACCAGTTGTAGAACAGGCCGGTGGCGGTGTCGTGGTCGAGCCTGCCCAGGGCGTCGAGCACCTTGGCGACGCGCGCCGTGGCCTCGCGCTGGTCGATGAGCCGCAGGTCCCTCGCGGCCAGGGTGCTCCACAGGTACGTGCCCGCGTTGGTGGGCGAGGTGACCTTGGCGCGGGTCCGAAGGTCGCCCGACACCTTGTCGGACGGCATCCCGGTGCCGGGGTCGGCCATGGCGGCCATGGATTTCCAGGTGTCGGCGGCGTACGTGCGCAGCACCGCCGTATGGGAGGCCGCCGGACCTGTGAGGGAGGGCGACGGCTCGCCCGTACGGGTGCGCGCCAGCGCCTCGGAGGGGATCGCGGCGGCGAGGCCGAGTGCGAGCGTGCAGGCCAGAACTGTCTTGCGCATGGGCACCTCAGATCGCTCGAATGCTGCGGACGTTCACGGGAAGGGCGCTCACTTGAGTCCGGCCGTGGCCACGCCCTGGACGAAATAGCGCTGGAGGGACACGAAAAGGAGGAGGACGGGGGTGATGACGACGATCACCCCGGCCAGCAGCAGCCCGTAGTGCACGGTCTCCCGGCTCGACAGGCTCGCCAGCGCGACCGGCAGCGTGTACATCTCCTTGTGCTGGGCGACCACCGCCGGCCAGATGAAGCCGTTCCACGACCCCATGAAGGTGATCAGGCCGAGCGTCGCGAGGACCGGCTTGCAGAGCGGCATCACGATGCGGAAGAAGATGCGGAACTCCCCCGAACCGTCCACCCGGGCCGCGTGTACGAGCTCGTCGGGGATCTCGCCCATGAACTGCCGCATCATGAACACCCCGAGCGGGGTGACCAGCCCGGGCAGGACGATGCCGGCGTAGGTGTCGGCCAGGTTCAGGCTCGCGACCGTCACGAACTGCGGGATCAGCAGGACGATGCCGGGCACCATCATCTGCAGCAGGACCAGGCCGAAGACGAACCGTCCCCCGGCGAAGTCCAGCTTGGTGAGCGCGTAGGCGACCAGCGAGCAGAACAGGAGGTTGGACGCCACCACGATCACCGCGACGACCACGCTGTTGACCGTCACCGTGACGACGTCCATCCGCTCGAACAGCGCGGAGTAGTTGTCGGTGATCCAGCGGATGGGCAGGAAGGTGGGCGGGTCCCGCCGGATCTCGGCGTCGGTCTTGAACGAGCCGAGCAGGGTCCACAGGAAGGGCCCGGCGACGACCACCAGCCCGGCCGTGAGCGCGGCGTACAGAGCCGCGGTACGTGCCCTCTTCACGGTTGCGCTCCTCACGTCTTGGGCCGCAGCCATCGGAACTGCGCGAACGAGAACGCGGCGATCACGGTGAACAGCACGGTCGCCGCGGCGGCCCCGTAGCCGTAGTTGCCGAAGCCGAACTGGTTGTAGATGGCCAGCGAGGCCGACAGCGTCGAGTTGAGCGGCCCGCCCTTGGTCATCACCAGGGGCTCCTCAAGGAACTGCATGAAGCCGGCCGCGCTGTAGACGCCGCAGAACAGGATCGCGGGCCGCAGCATCGGGACCGTGATGCTCCGGAACTTCGCCCACATGCCGGCGCCGTCCACGTCGGCCGCCTCGTACAGCTCCCTGGGCACACCTTGGAGGGCGGCCAGGAAGACCACCATGTCGAAGCCGAAGTTGCGCCACGCCGACATGAGGACCAGCGAGGGCAGCGCCGTGCGCTCGTCCAGCAGCCAGGCGGGACCCTCGATCCCGGCCGACCTGAGCAGGGAGTTGAGCAGGCCGGCCTGTGGGTCCAGCAGCAGCCGCCAGGCCACCGCGATGCCGATGATGCTCGTGACGTACGGCAGGTAGTAGCCGAGCCGGAAGAACGTGCGCAGCCTGGTGATCCCCGAGTTGAGCAGGATGGCCGCCGCCAGGCCGAGCGCGATGGTCAGCGGCGTCGTGGTGACCACGAAGAACAGTGTGTTGGCCGCCGCCCTGCGCATCGACTCGTCCTGGAACAGGCGCTCGAAGTTGCCGAGGCCGACGAAGTTCACCGCGAAGGGGTCGCGCACGTCCGTACTGCGCATGTCGGTGAACCCCATGACCAGCCCCGCGAGCAGCGGCAGTGCGTACATCACGCCGAACACCAGCAGGAAGGGAGCCGAGAACAGCCAGGCATGGCCGGTCTTCTTCGGCGGGTTCAACCCGGGCCGGGGACGGCGCCGTCCCGCCCGCGCCTGGTCAGGGGCGCGGCCGGACCGGTCCGCGGTCGCCAGGCCCGCGGCGGGCGCGGCCATCAGAGGCCGGTGCCGACCGTGTCGGCCTGCGCCTGGACGGCCTTGGCCGCCTCCTGCGGGGTCGCCTTGCCGAGGGCCACCTTCTCGACCTCCTGGTCGATCACCTTGGAGATCTGGTCCCAGGTCGGGAAGGGAGGCGGCGTCTTGGCGTCCTTGAGCTGCTCGCCGAACACGGTGACGCGCTTGTCGGCCGTCAGCTCGGGACGCTGCCACGCCGCCTGGACGCTCGGCAGGTCCTTGACCGTCGTGAACCACTCGGCCTGGGTCGCCGGGTCGCTCAGCCACTGGACGAACTTCCAGGCCGCGTCCCTGTTCTTGGAGTCCTTGAAGACCACCAGGTCGCTGCCGCCGATGAAGCTCGTGCCCCCCGCGCTGCCCTTGGGGTAGGGCGCGACGTCGAACTTGTCAGCGAAACCGGGGCCGCCGTCCTTCTCCATCCCGGCGATCATCCACGGGCCCGAGTAGTAGGCGCCGACGTCGCCCTTGAAGAAGCTCGCGGGGAACGAGGCCGGATCGACCTTGCTGGAGGCGAGGCCCTCCTTGAAGTACGACTGCTGCTGGGTCAGCGCCCTGACCATCTCGGGGGTGTCGAAGGTCCACTTGCCGTCGGAGCCGATGATGGAGCCGCCCTGCTGCCAGACCAGCGGGAGGATCTCCTGCCAGGAGCCGGTGGTGTAGTTCAGGTTCATGCCCTGGCCGGCGCCCGCCTTCTGCAGGCCCTTGACGAAGCTCTTGGTCTCGTCCCAGGTCGCGGGCGGGGTGAGCCCGGCCTTGGCGGCCAGGTCCTTGCGGTAGTACAGCACCCGCGTCTCGACGTACCAGGGGACGCCCCAGGCCGTGCCGTTGACCTCGACCGTCTCCCACGCGCTGGGGAAGAACGCCGACTTGTCGATGACGTTGCCCGGCGTCGGGTCCACCGCGCCGGACTTGGCCAGCTCTCCCATCCAGGTGGAGCCGATCATGCTGACGTCCGGGGTCGTACGGCTGGCGATCGACGCGGTGATCTTGTCGTGTGCGACGTCCCAGCCGATGGGCGTGACGGTGACCTTGATGCCGGGGTTGGCGGCCTCGAATCCCTTGGCGAAGGAGGCCAGCGCCTCCCCCTCCGACCCCATGGCCCACACGGCCAGGGTGCCGGTCGCCTTGGCGGAGGTGTTCACGTCCGTCGGCTTATCCGCGGTCCCACCGGACCCGCGCCCGCAGCCGGTCAGTACGAGGACCCCGGCGGTGACCAGGGCGAGTGAACTGGCGGTGTACGGCTTCAACTCAATGACCTCCTGGGGATGCGGCTACCGAGGACGCGACTCCCCGGCACGCGGCTCTTGAGGGTGCTGCTCATGGGGACGCACCTTGCCGCGGTACGCCACTTCTTCGGAATGCGGGCCGCAGCTGCGGCGGATCACCGGCTCGGTGGCGAGGGTGCGGTGGCTGTCTTCGAGGCTCACTCCGGCGATGAGCTGGTCGAGCGCGCGCGCGGCCAGCGCGCCGAGCTCCCGCATCGGCTGCCGCACCGTGGTCAGCGCCGGCCTGGCGTGACGGGCGGCCATGATGTCGTCCCAGCCCGTCACGGCCACGTCGTGCGGTACGGAAAGCCCCAGTTCCTCGGCCGCCAGGATCGTCCCCAGAGCCACCTCGTCGTCCGAGCAGATCACCGCCTCCGGCCTGTTCCCGGCGCCGAGCAGCCGGAGGGCGGCCTCGTAGCCGCTCTCGACGGTGTACTCGGCGGTCAGTACGGGCTCGATGGCGTCCCCGAGCACCTCGCGGACGCCCTGCCAGCGCTGGTCCACGTCGTCGCCCGTGGCGTACGGCGCGCCGAGGAAGGCGAACTTCGTGTGGCCGTGGCCGAGCAGGTGGCGTGCCAGCGCTCGGGCCGAGGCGAGGTTCTCGCTTCGCAGGGTGACGGCACCCGGCCTCTCGGCGTGGGAGATGAGCACGAGCGGCAGGCTCGACGCGACCAGCTCGTCGATCACGTCGTCAGGGACGGTGCTCCCGAAGACCACCAGGCCGTCCACCCGCCCGGCCAGCTCGCGCACCAGATCCCTGATCGCGTCACGTCCCTTGGTGGACAGGATGACGACCGAACGGCCGAGCTCCGAGGCCACCTCCTCGTACCCGATGAGGACCTCGGCGAAGTACGGCCCGGACAGGTTGGGGAAGACGATGCCGTTGGCGGCGTGCCGGCCCTCGGCGAGGCTCACCCCCGCCCGGCTCGGCGTGAACCGCAGCTCCTCGACCGCGCGCATCACCTTCTCGCGCGTGGCCCCCGCCACCGGCCCTGTCCCTCGCAACGCCCGCGACACCGTGGCGATGGACACCCCGGCCCGCCGTGCGACCTCGTAGATCGTCACACCGCCCGCCGCCGAGACGTCTCGTCCATCCATGACTACCTCCTGGGTGTAAGCGCTTCCACCGGAGGTACTGCGGAAGTACGGCAGTGGAAGCGCTTACAGTCTCAGGAGTATGCCGCCGCATTACCGAAATGTAAACACCCACGCACAACGCCCCATGTCAACCGGTACGTTCCGCTGAGATAGACGACCCCTTCGGCTACAACCACGGATCATCGAGCAGTGGCAGTGGCAGTGGCGGCACGAACATGCCGGTCCCAGAGATGGTGAAAACAGCTACATCCCGAAGTCGCCGGCTCTCAGGTGACCGATGAAGTTTCTCCACTCGCCACGACCGAGTCGAAGGACGGGACCACAGGGGTTCTTGGAGTCTCTCAGGGCGATGTCGCCGCCGATCTCCGCGATCTCCAAGCAGTCGTTTCCGCCTCCGCTGAAGCTGCTTTTCCGCCACGCCGCACCAGCAAGATCAACCTGCTCGGCCATTACAACTCCTCAGCCGCTCCCGCGACCATGATCGCGGTCTCTTCGGGGTCCAGCGCAAGCTCGCACAAGCGCTCGAACAGCAGCGTATAGCGCCGAACTTCCTCGACGCTCTCCAGATAGAGGTCTCCCATCGCCCCCTCGACATAGGCGACGTCAGCATCGTGTTCTTCAGGGAAGCGGAGCAGGACGAACGGGCCCTCGATCGCCGCGTGAGCTCCAATCGCGAACGGAAGGATCCGGATGACCACGTCCGGACGCTCTCCCATTTCGATGAGCCGTCCCAGCTGAGCCCGCATAGTCGATGATCCGCCGACGGGTCGCCCTATAACAGCTCACCGGGCTGGTGACGGGAGGCGGGCGAGGGCGCCGAGTTCGAGGGCAGCCCACATCGCGCCGTCGGGGCCGGGCGCGATGCCGTGGGGTTCGGAGGAGGGGGTCGGCAGATCGTGCTCGTCGATCAGGCCCGCGGAGGTGATGCGGCCGATCCGGTTGGCGCCCCATTCGGTGAACCACAGGTCACCGTGGGCGTCGGCGGCGATGGCGTGCGGCCGTGCCGCCCGGTCCGGGAGCGGGAACTCCTCGATCTTCCCGTCCGGCTGGATCCGGCCGATCTGACCCGCGCCGATCTCGACGAACCACATCGCGCCGTCCGCCCCGGCGGTGATGCCCACGGGAGCGGAGCCGGGGGCCGGCAGCGGGTGGATCGCGACCTTGCCGCCCGTACCGATCCTGCCGATGGCGTCCGCCATGTTCATCGTGAACCACAGCCCGCCGTCCCGTCCTGCGGCGATCGCGGACGGGAAGCCGCCCGCGACCGGGAGCGGGAACTCGGTGATCTCCCCGTCGGTCGTGATCCGGC
>NZ_JBEZFH010000288.1:0-7232 GCF_040649355.1 Sphaerisporangium sp. NPDC049002
GGGGGACAGTGTCTGGTGGGTAGTTTAACTGGGGCGGTTGCCTCCTAAAGGGTAACGGAGGCGCGGCCAGGGGCGCCGGTTGAGGGCCGGCCATCGTGACGGCCAGTCCCATCCCTCGCGCGGTGGCGGCGATCTCGGCGCCGAGCACCCCGTCGCCGACGACCACGCATCGCGAGGAAGCCAGCAGGTCCGCCCGCAGCGCCAGGGCGTCGTCCAGCGTGCGCAGCGTGTGGACCCCGGACAGCCCGGCCTGCCCGGCGAGCGTGCGAGGCCGCAGTCCGGTGGCGACGACGACGGCGCCGGCGCGCAGGGCACGTCCGGACGCGGTGTGGACGGTGCGCGTCCGGGTGTCCAGGCCGACGGCCGCGTCGCCGAGCACGAACTCGGCGTCCAGCGCCACCAGCGCCGCCTCGGGCCGTAGCCGGGCCCGGTCAGGATCCCAGGCGCCGGCCAGGACCTGCTTGGACAGCGGCGGACGGTCGTAGGGCAGGTGCGGCTCCGCGCCCAGGATGCTCAGGCCGCCCCGGTAGCCCTTGCGGCGCAGCGCCTCGGCGGTGGCGATCCCGGCCGCGGAGGCGCCGACCACCACGACGCCGGACGGATCGGTCACACGCTCTCGCTCAGCTCGATGGCGGCGGCGGGGCAGACGGCGGCGGCTTCACGCACGCTCGCGCGCAGGTGCTCGGCGGGCTCCGCCGCCAGCAGGATCACGATGCCGTCGTCTTCGCGCTGGTCGAACACCTCGGGCGCGAGCAGTACGCACTGGCCCGCGCCGCAGCATTTGCCCTCGTCCACGCTGATCTTCACAGATCTGCTTCCTTCCTGTCTCAGGGGATGCGCGCGTCCGGCGTCACGGGCGCGGACCACAGCCCGACGATCGCGTCGATCAGCCCGTTCGCGACGCCGTGCCAGCTGGAGCGGGGGGTCGGCTTACCGCCGGCCAGGGCGCGTTCGTGCTCGGCGCACACGTGCACCATCAGGTGACTGGTCATGTCGCCGCGCTCGGCCCGCACCTCGGCCGGGAGCGCGGGAAGGCAGCGGTGCAGCCCGTCGACGATCTGGACGAGCGTGGGCGAGGTGAGAGCCTCCTCGATCATGATGTCGCGCAGTGCGGGGTCGGTCATCACCTGCGCGCCGAACCGGGCGAACCAGGTCGGGTTCCCCATGGCGGCCAGGTGCTCGCAGACCGGACGCACCAGGCAGGACACCCAGTCGCGTACTTCGGTGGAGCCGCTGACCTCGGCCACCATCCGCCGGCGGATGCCCTCGATCCGCTCGGCGTTCTTGCGCGCTATGGCCCGCACCAGGTCGGCTTTGGTGCCGAAGTGGTAGCCGACCGCCGCGTTGTTGCCCTGTCCGGCGGCCTCGCTCACCTGACGGTTGGACACGGCGAACACCCCGTGCTCGGCGAACAACCGCTCGGCGGCCTCCAGGATGTGCTCCCGCGTCGCGCTGACCCGCTCGGCTCGGAACGTCCTGCCGTCCATGATCACCACCGCACCGGGACCTCGCGCAGCCCGCCGACGACCAGCCCCTCAAGGCGGCGCAGGTCCGCGACCGCGACGGCCAGCTCCAGGGACGGGAGCCTGCGTACCAGCACCTCCAGTACGACCTGCAGCTCGGTGCGGGCCAGCGACTGCCCGAGGCACGAGTGCGCCCCGGCGCCGAAGGCCAGGTGCGGGTTCGGGCTGCGGCCGAGGTCCATGTCGCCGGCGCCGTCGAAGACGCTCTCGTCGCGGTTGGCCGCCGCCATGCTGCACACCACCGTCGTGCCGCGCGGCAGCAGCGTCCCCCCGACCTCCGCCTCCTCGCCCAGATAGCGCGGCATGCCGAACCCCGAGTTGGCGTCGAACCGCAGCGCCTCCTCCACCGCCGGACGTACCAGCGACCGGTCGGCCACCAGCCGCTCCCAGCGCCGCCGGTCGACCAGCAGCATGCCCACCATCTTCCCGATCATGTTGGCCGTGGTCTCGTGCCCGGCCACCAGCAAGGCGATGCCGGTGGCCACCAGCTCCGAATCGGACAGCCCGCCGCCCTCGGCATCGGTGCCCCTGATCAGCTCGCTGAGCAGGTCGTCATCCGGCTCGGCCCGCTTGGCGGCGACGTGAGCGGCCATGTACCGGACGAACTCGGCCTGCGCCGCGTCGATCTCCGCTTGGCCGTACCGTGTGAGGTTGAGCAGCGTGTCGGACCAGTAGGCGAACCTGTCCCGATCGGCGGCGGGGACGCCGAGCAGATCGCAGATCACGTACACCGGCAGCGGGAAACCGAGGCTCGCCTTGAGATCGGCCGGATGCCCGAGCGCGACCATGTCGTCGACGAGCCGCTCGGCCATCGCCTCGATGCCGGGCCGCAGCGCCGCCATCCGCTTGGCCGTGAACCACTTGCCGACCAGGCGCCGCCACCGCTGGTGCCCATCCCCGCCCTGCGGGATCGTCATCGCCATCTCGGTGTTGAAGACCCCTCCCGACTCGCTGTCGGAGATCCGGGCCGCGTCCTTCGCGTTCAGCCGCCGGGTGAACCGCGGATCGGACAGCACCTGCCTGACATCGTCGTAGCGGGTCAGCAGCGACGCCTCGTCACCGCTGGGGAGCTTCACCAGGGCCACGGGGCACCGCTGCCGCAGCCGGGCCCACTCCGCGGGCGGTTCCAGCGCCGCCGCGCCCGGAATCGGATAGCTCAGCACCTGCTCGCCGTCACCTTGGCTCACTGCGGCCTCCTCCGAATCTGACTGCCCGTGTGCGGTCAGTAAACCCGGGCTGTTATTTTAAGTCAAGCGCTTGAATTATTACCTTTTGCCGCCAGCCGAGTCGGAGGCTTCGCCATGCCCCCTGTCCCCGCCGCACCCGCCCAGGCAGCCGGCCCGCCGCGTGCGAACACCATCGTGGTGGTGCTGGCTCTCGCGGGGATCGTCGTCGCGCTCATGCAGACCCTGGTGATCCCGTTGATCCCCCAGCTCCCCGCGCTGGTGAGAGCCTCGGCGTCCGACACCACCTGGGCGATCACCGCCACGCTGCTCGCCAGCGCCATCGCGACGCCGGTGGTGGGACGGCTGGGAGACATGTACGGCAAGCGGCGCATGCTCCTGCTCAGCCTCGTCCTGCTGGTCGCCGGTTCGGTCGTCGCCGCCCTCAGCGACACCCTGGCGCCCCTGGTCGCCGGACGCGCCCTTCAGGGCCTGGCCGCAGGCGTCATCCCGCTGGGCATCAGCATCATGCGCGACGAGCTGCCGGCAGAACGGCTCGGCGCCGCGACCGCGCTGATGAGCGCCTCGCTCGGCGTGGGCGGCGCTCTCGGCCTGCCCGCGGCGGCCCTGTTGGTCGAACGGGCCGACTGGCACGCGTTGTTCTGGACGGCCGCCGGCCTCGGCGCGGCCGCCATCGTCCTGGTGCTGAGGCTCGTACCGGAGTCCGCCGTCCGCACCGGAGGACGCTTCGACCTGGTGGGCGCGGCCGGGCTGTCGATCGGGCTGCTGTGCCTGCTGCTGGCCATCTCCAAGGGGGCCGGCTGGGGCTGGGCCGGGGCCTGGACCCTCGGCCTGTTCGGCGCGTCGGCCGCCGTGCTCCTGCTGTGGGGCTGGTGGGAGCTGCGCGCCGGGCAGCCCCTGGTGGACCTGCGCACCACCGCTCGCCGGCAGGTGCTGTTCACCAACCTCGCCTCCGCGGTGTTCGGGTTCGCGATGTTCGCGATGTCCCTGGTGCTCCCGCAGGTGCTGCAGTTGCCGAAGGCCACCGGCTACGGTCTCGGGGAGTCGATGCTCACCGTGGGCCTGGTGCTGGCGCCGTCCGGTCTGGTGATGATGGCCACGGCACCGCTGTCCGCGCGCGTCTCGAAGGCCAGGGGCCCGAAGGTGACGCTGATGCTCGGCGCCGTCGTGGTCGCCGCCGGCTACGGCCTGAGCATCGGGCTCATGTCGGAGATCTGGCACCTCGTGCTCGTGTCGGCCGTGATCGGAGCCGGGATCGGCCTCGCTTACGGAGCCATGCCCGCGCTCGTCATGGGGGCCGTGCCGGTGTCGGAGACGGCCGCCGCCAACAGCCTCAACACGCTGATGCGGGCCATGGGGACCTCGGTGTCGAGCGCGGTTGCAGGCGTCGTCCTGGCGCAGATGACCGTCACATTCGGCTCCGTCGCCCTCCCGTCCGCGGACGGCTTCCGTGTGGTCATGGCCATCGGCGCCGGCGCGGCGCTCGTCGCCCTGCTGTTCGCGTCCTTCCTTCCCCGCCGCGCCACCGCCACGGCGACGCCGCACGACATCGCCCCGGCGCCGGCCACGGTGCCCTCCGCGGGTTCGTGACCACGCGGTGGCCGACCGCGAGCGGGGCGAGGCGCCCGGGTCCACCGGGCGCCGGCCCCGCCGGCGCGGTCACTTGCCGAAACCGGCCGTCAGGCCGCTGAGCAACTGACGGCGGCCGACCACGTACAGGATCAGGATGGGAAGCGTGGTCAGCACGACGGAGGCGAGCACGGCCGGCACGTTCACGCTGTACTGCCCCTGGAAGGTCCACAGCGCGAGGGGCAGCGTGCGCTTGTCGGGGCTCTGGGTGAGGATCAGCGGCAGCAGGAATCCGTTCCAGATCGTCAGCGCGTTGTAGATCGACACCGTCACCACGGCCGGCCGGGTGAGCGGGAAGGCCAGGCGCCAGAGCGTCATCACCTCGCCCGCGCCGTCCAGCCGCATCGACTCGAACAGCTCCTTGGGCACGTCGCGGATGAAGTTGGCGAGGACCAGCACCGACAGCGGGATCGCGAAGGCGATCGACGGGAGGATCAGCGCCGTCAGCGAGTCGTACAGGCGCAGCCGGATGATCATCAGGTAGATCGGGATGATGGTCGCCTGCAGAGGGATGGCCAGGCCCATGAGGAAGAGCGCGTTCACCCCGCGCAGGAACCGGTGGGCGCCGCCCCGGACGATCGCGTACGCCGCCATGAACGCGAACGCGACCGCGGGGACGACCGCGCCGACGGTGACGATGAGGCTGTTGAGGAAGTACAGCGGGAAGTCGGACTCGATGACCAGCTTGTAGTTGGCGAGGGTCGGCTCGGTGGGCGGCGCCAGCGGGTTGGTCGCGTAGTAGGTGCTCTGCGCCTTGAAGCTCGTGATGGCGATCCAGTAGATCGGAACGATCACGACCGCCAGCCACAGCCAGCCCGCGGCCCCGCCCAGCCAGTTGGGGCGCTCCCCGCTCCCGCGCGGCCGGCGCCCGCGCGTTCCGGCCGCCGCGGTCCGTTCGAGTCCCGTCGTGTGGGTGATGCCCATGGTCAGGCCCCTTCGAGCTGGCTGGCGTCGGCGCCGCCGCCGCCGAGCCGGCGCAGGAGCAGCGCCAGGGCGAGGCCCACGAGGACGAGGATGACCGCGATGGCGCTGGCCGGTCCCATGAGGTTGGCCTGGAACCCGCGCTTGTACATGTCCAGGGCGAGCACCCGGGTCGCGTCGGCCGGGCCGCCAGCGGTCAGCACGAAGATCAGGTCGAAGAAGGTCAGGGAGCCGACCACCATGAGGGTGGAGGAGGTGATGATCGTGTACTTGAGCTGCGGCAGCGTGATGCTGAAGAACTTGCGGACCCGGCCCGCGCCGTCCAGCTCGGCGGCCTCGTACATGGAGCGCGGGATCTGCCGCACGCCGCCCTGGTAGATCAGCGAGTGGAACGGGATGAACTGCCACGACACCACGAAGATCACGACGCTGAAGGCGAGGACCGGCTCGCCGAGCCAGTCCTGTGTGAGCAGCCCGATGTGCAGCCCGGCGCCGAGCCCGAAGTTCGGGTCGAGCAGCGCCTTGTAGGTGATGGCGATGGCGGCCGAGCTGAGCAGCAGCGGGATGAAGTACAGCACCGCCAGCACAGCGCGGTAGCGCTGGTGCCCGGCCAGGAACACCCCGATCAGGATGCTGGCCGGCGTCTGGACCGCCCAGGAGGCGGCCATCACCAGGAACGTCACCCACAGCGCGTGCGGAAGGCCGGGGTCGGCGAGCACGGCCCGCCAGCTCGTCAGCCCGGACAGCCGGATGTCGCCGAGCCCGTCCCAGGACGTGAAGCTCAGGACCAGGACCCCGACGAGCGGGATCACCCCGAAGGCGACGAACACCGCCAGGGCCGGCACGGCCAGCCACGGAAGGACGCCGCCGCGCGCCCCCCGAGTGGCGGCAGGCGGCGTCCCTTTCCTGGCGGGGGCGGCGAACGCGCTCAACTGCCGATGACCGCGTTCATGTTCGACACGAACTGCTGCGGCGTGATCGACAGCTGGAACAGCTTGGCGATGTTGTCCAGCAGCACCTCGGCCGCGGTGGGGCTGAGCGCCTGGTCCCAGGACTGGGCGAACGACTTGGCCTCGCTCGCGACGCCGTAGACGAACTTCAGCCAGTCGGCGTCCTTGGAGGAGGCGAACGAGCTGTCGGCTCCCTTGACGATCGGCACAGAGCCGATGCCGACCCACTCCTTGACCTCCTGGTCGCTGAGCACGCCGGTGGCGAAGAACTTCTTGGCGATCTCCTTCTGCTCGGCGGTCGCCTTGGAGGAGATCGACAGATACTGGCCGGGGTTGCCGACGGTGTTGCTCGGGTCGCCCTTTCCTCCCTCGACCGGAGGGAAGTTCATGTAGCCGAGGTTGCCGCCGGAGACGAAGTCGCCGCCGTCGGTCGACATGCTGCCGTAGGTCCAGGTGCCGTGCAGCATCATCGCGGCCTTGCCGGTGTACAGCAGCGCCTGGTCGGCGTTGGAGTCGGCGGTGATCGAGGAGAAGCCCTTGATGAACCCGTCCGCCTTGACGAGCTCCTGCAGCTTGGTCAGGGCGTCCAGGGCGGCCGGGTGCGACCAGGCGTCCTTCTTGGCGTCGAACACGGCCTGGAACACCTCGGGGCCGCCGATGCGGTCGAAGAGGAACTCCAGCCACATCATGTTCGTCCAGCGGGACTGGCCGGCGAGGGAGAACGGTGCGATGCCGGCGGCGTTGAACTTGGGCACCAGGTCCATGATGTCGCCCCACGACTGCGGCGGCTTCGCGCCGATCTTGTCGAAGAGCTTCTTGTTGTAGAACAGGACGATGGGCGCCACGGTCTCGCACGGCATCGCGTAGATCTTGCCGTCGACCGTCGCCGCCCCGAACGAGGAGGGGAACAGCCGGTCCTTCACGGCGGGTCTCGTGACCGTGGAACGCGCCCTCATCGTCGCCACCCTGCGCACGGGCGAGCCCGCGCCCGACAGCGTCACGGCGCTCTGGCGCGACGGCCTCGC
>NZ_JBEZFH010000289.1:0-7215 GCF_040649355.1 Sphaerisporangium sp. NPDC049002
GCGGGCGGGAAGCCCGACGGCGGCGGTCCTGCCGTCCTTGAGCACGGTGACGCGGTCGCCGATCTCGCGGATCTCCTCCAGCCGGAGTCAACCACACGCCTCTGACCTGCCTGGAAACGATCACCTGGGGGTGGCCGGATGCCCGGTGGCAACTTTTGGCAAGCGCTTTCCGCTGCAACATTGCCGTAATAAAGTCCGGATTCCACCCACTTCCGATACTCAGATCGCCAAGGAGCCGTCATGAGTATTCGCACCCTCACGGTCGCGACGGCCGCGCTCGTCCTGACGCTGGCAGGCGCCACGCAAGCGGCCGGTGCTGTGCAAGTGGCCGACGATCCGCCGTTCGCGCAGTACCAGGAGATGCACGCGAACTGCACCGTCACCCATCGGCTCAGCGACGACCCGATCGTGTTCCCGGGTCTGCCAGGCGCGTCGCACAACCACACGTTCGTCGGCAACCCCGCCACCAACGCGAACTCCACCCCGCAGGCGCTGGTCGGTGGGGCGACGTCCTGCGAGGACACGCTCGACGCGTCGGGGTACTGGTTCCCGACGTTGTTGCAGAACGGCGCCGTACGGCTGCCGGACAAGCCAACGATCTACTACAAGTCCGGCGTCAAGGACTACCGCACCGTCCAGCCGTTCCCGCCCGGGTTCCGGCTCGTCGTCGGCGATGCCCGCGCGACGGACGCCTCCGCGTACCAAGGCACCTGGAAGTGCCCCGGTTACGAGGGCGCCGACTTCCCCGCATCGTGCCCGAGCGGCACATCCCTGGTCGCCCGGCTGAAGGCGCCGAGCTGCTGGGACGGCGTGCACCTGGACAGCGCCGACCACAAGTCCCACATGGCATGGCCGGTCCGGGGAGTCTGCCCGGCGGACCACCCCGTACCTCTGCCCATGCTCGAAGCCAAGGTCCCGTATCCGCTGGCCGGGGGGAACACCAGCGGTCTGGCCCTCGCCTCGGGCGCCGCGTACACCTTCCACTACGACTTCATGAACGGGTGGAACGCGCCGCGCCAGGCCTACCTCGTGGGCTACTGCATCAACGGCGGACGCCAGTGCAACGGCTACGGGCAGGATCCGAAGAAGCCGTAACGCCCGGCGACACCGCCATCGAAGGTCGGCCCCTACTCCCAGCAGCAGTGGTACACCCGTTACAGTCAGATCGGCGGCTGGGTCAACGGCGTGTGGAACATGGTGCTCTCCGGCGTGAAGGGCACCCCGGCCAACAGCTTTCCCAGCCCGCCGTACACGACCCTGCCGACCACCCCGGTCATCATCAACGACACCGGCGCGTCGACCAGTACCGTCGTCAAGTGAACATCGTCAGCTACCGTTGCCTGTGAGTGCGCTTTGGTAAGCACTCCCTCAGACAGCTTCCGGCTTGCACCGGAGCGTTCCCCGTTTCCGGGGTTCCCGTTTCACCGGTGCGCGCCCGGCACGGGTGCTGGGTCTTACCGCTCCTCGGCGGGCGTTTAGCGTCTCCCCGCGACTCTGGGCGACGTCGGCCGCGAGTGCGGCCAGGTTGAGCGCGGCGTTGTGGTCGCGGGCGGCGACCAGGCCGCACTCGGCGCATGCGTAGGTGCGTTCGGACAGGGCGAGCTTGGCTTTCACCGCGCCGCAACCCGAACAGGTCTTGCTGGAGGGAAACCACCGGTCGGCGACGATGAGCCTGCCGCCGCTCCAGATGGTCTTGTAGGCGAGCTGGCGTCGCGCTTCGGCCATGCCGGCGTCGGCGACCACTCGGGCGAGACGCCGGTTGGCGAGCATCCCGGACACGTTGAGGTCTTCGACCACGACCGTGCCATAGGTTTGCGCCAGACGGCTGGTGAGCTTGTGCAGGCCGTCGCGCCGCTGGTTGGCCACGCGGGCGTGCGCCTTGCCGAGGGCGGCTGTGGTCGCGGCCCAGCGGGCGGAGGGCTCACGCCTGGCTCCGCCGGAGTTGTGCGGGCCGACGCGGCGGGAGAGCCGCTTGTTCAATCGGCGCAGCCGCCTGAGCGCCGAGCGGTGATGCTTGGGGTTGGCGACGACCTCGCCGGTGGACAGCACCGCGAGTTCTTTGACGCCGAGATCCACCCCGACCACGCCGTCCGGCTTCACGGGGATGCGGTCGGTGCGGTCGATCTCGCAGGTGAACGCCACCAGCCAGCGGCCCCCCTCCCGCCGGACGGTGGCCGACAGGATCCGGCCGGTGCCGCGCTCCAGATGGCGGGCCAGTTTCCGCGTCGACTCAGCGGTGCGGATCGTCCCCAGCCGGGGCAGCGTAACCTGGCGGCGATCAGCCTCCAGGCGGATGGCGCCGGTGGTGAACCGGCATGACAGGGCGGCGCGATGCTTGGATTTGAAGCGAGGGAAGCCGATCTTGCGGCCTTGACGGGTGCCGTTACGAGACGCCGACCAGTTCTTCAGCGCCCGCGCCAGGTTGTCCAGGCCGCTGTTGTAGGCCTCTTTGGAGTTGTCGGCCCACCACGGGGCAACGACGCCCTTGGTGGCGTTCCATGCCCGGCGCAGACCGTACAGCGACCACGCCACATCGGTCAGGTGCTCCTCGGGCACCCCGTAGGACTTCTCCGCTTCCCGCTGGG
Source organism: Sphaerisporangium sp. NPDC049002 (assembly GCF_040649355.1). Lineage (NCBI taxonomy): Bacteria > Bacillati > Actinomycetota > Actinomycetes > Streptosporangiales > Streptosporangiaceae > Sphaerisporangium > Sphaerisporangium sp. NPDC049002. The sequence continues at coordinate 2,586 of NZ_JBEZFH010000289.1, forward strand.
ACAAGGCGACCTTGACCACACCCAGGCCCCAGTTGAACGCGAACCTGGCCGCGCCGCAGTGCGAGGCGAGGGCGGCGGCCTGCCCGGGGGTGGGATCAAGGGCGTAGCGGTAGGCCTGCGTCACCTTCATCCGGTCGTCCCGCCTCCGGTGGCGGCGGCCACCGCGCGCCGCACCCGGTTCGCCGCAGCGCGGCGGCCGTACCGGCGGACGCACAGCGAGGTGAGGATCTCCGTGACGTCTCGCACCAGGTCATCGTCGACCTCAGCAGGATCGGCGACCAGCAGGCGGCGACCTTGGGCCGATAGCGCGGCCTCGACGTACTCGGCGCCGAAGCGGGCGAAGCGGTCTCGATGCTCCACCACGATCGTGGCCACTTCGGGATCGGCGAGAAGCGCCAGGAGCTTCTCGCGGCGCCCGTTGAGGGCGGAACCGACCTCGGTCACGACCCGGTCCACGCTCATGCCGCGCCCGGTCGCCCACGCCGCCACCCGGGCGACCTGGCCGTCCAGGTCGGCCTTCTGATCGGCCGACCAGACACAGGCGTAGACCACGGTGGTCGCGCCGCCCGGGGTGGCGGGATCGATGTCTCCGACCAGGATCAGCCGCCCGACTTTGCGAGCGGGCACGGGCAGGGTGCCCTCCCGATACCACCGGTAAGCGGTGATCGGGTGGACACCCTGTGCCTTAGCCCACTCTTTCAAGTTCACCCATGCATACTAACACATACTGAAGTGATAGCTGTTGCCACCCCTAGCGCGGGGCGGGACCCGTCGACTCACGCACGATCAGGTGCGTCGGCAACACGGCCGATTGCCGTGTCGCCGGCGCACTGTCGTTGAGGCGTGCCAGCAGCATCGACACCGCCACCCGCCCGGCCTGCTCGATCGGAGCGGCGAGCGTGGTGAGGGTGGGGTGGCAGAAATCCGCCCCGAACATGTCGTCACAGCCGACGACGCTGATCTCACCGGGCACGCCGAGCCCGCGCTCACGCAGCCGGGTGAGCATCCCGATGGCAAGGAGGTCGTTGAAGGCGATACACGCCGTGGCACGGGTGTTGATCAGCGCGTCGGCGGCGGCCGATCCGGACATCCGACCGGCCGGGAAGGGACCGAGACGGCGTACCGGCAGCCCGTGCCGGGCCCCCGCCGCGATCAGCGAGCGCCATCGGGCCTCGTTGGCCCAGGAGTTCTCCGGGCCGGACATGTAGACGATCTCGCTGTGCCCGAGCGAGATCAGGTGCTCGGCCGCCTGCGCCACACCGGATGGGGAGTCGAGCACCACGCTTTCGACACCGCGCACCATGCGGTTGACCGCCACCAACGGCAGCTCGGTGGCCAGCTCCGCGAGCAGACGACGGGACAGCCGCGAGGTGGCCAGGATCGCCCCGTCGATCGACTGCCGCATCTTCGACAGCACGTGCGACTCCAGTTCGCCGGAATTCTCGGTGTCGATGAGCAGGTGGGCGTAGCCTGCGGCTTTGAGCTGGTGCTGTGTGCCCCGGATCAGCCCGAAGTAGAACGGGTTGGTCACGTCGGACACCAGGACCGCGACGGTTTCCGTACGTCCCGAGGTCAACGCGCGGGCGTGGGTGTTGGGCACATAGGACAGTTCGCGGGCCACCGCCACGATGCGATCGCGGGTGGCCGCGTTCACCCGGCCGGGCCGCGACAGCGCGCGAGACACGGTGGACGCGGCGAAGCCCGTAGCCTCCGCGATGTCATTTATCGTGACACGTCGCTGTACGCTGTCGCGATTGTCCATGCACGGACGAAAACACGGCATGGCAGGGATGGCAACCGTTTGCCTGCCGTGATTATCAGGCGCTCACGATGGTGGCGGTGAGCCCCGGTCGGCGGAGACGAGGCGGCGGGATCCGGCGTCAGCGGCGGCGGGGCGGGGTGGTGGGCCGGTGGGTTTTCGGGTCGACGACCGGGCCCGGGTTTATGGGGTTGCCGACGACGCCCGAGGTCACCTTGGTCAACGCCTGGATGAGCTCCTGCACGAGCGACCTTTTGCTCTTGGGGGTCATGGTGCATTCTCCTTGGGGGCGGACGTCATCGTGCTACGTATCATTATTCTCACGATATGTCGTGAACGACGGGCCCGTCCACCGAGCCCCCCGAACCCGCCGGCCCGCGTCCATGCGCCCGCCGCTGGGCGGGTGGGGGGGGCGGACATGGCGGGATATACGCTCATAGCGTGCCCGGCGGATCGGGGGCTCTGGTTCAGGAAGCCTCCACGGGGTCCCCGACGTTGTGGTTCCAGTGGGCAGGCGAAGGTAGCGATTGCCCCGAGCGAGAGGCAGTTCATGTTTGGTCGCAAGCCCATCGAGGAGCGCCTGGCCGAGCGCCGCGCCCAGTTGCCTCCCCTCAAGGAGGGGGAGCACTTCGAGCATGGGCCGGCCAAGTTCGTGTTCGTCTTCCTGATCGTGTTCGTCGTGGTGGCCCACCTCATCGGGCTGGTCGTCCTCATGGCGCTCGACCTGCACTGACGGCCGGCGGCCGTCAGTAGGGCAGCGAGTAGCGGGTGTAGCGCGGCGCCGCGTACGGGTTCTTGAACTTCGGGTAGGCCACGGTGCCGACGTCGCCGTCGGAGGTGTAGCGGTCCTCGGGATGGGCGTTCAGCCAGTCGAGCCACGCCGTGGAGCAGAAACGGGCGCAGTCGCCGACCTTGTCCATGGCCCTGATGCGCGGTATCCCGAGCGGGTCGAAGTCCTTGCTGAAGGGCGACGCCGCCGGGGTGTAGCCCGCCAGGAAGACCCCGGTGTAGTTGTAGCGGACGTCCCCGGCCGAGCCGCGGAGCGCCCAGTCCTTTGTGCTCGGCTGGTTGCCGTACGGCAGGGCCAGCGTGCTCGGCGCGTCCTTGATCAGCGAGGTGATCAGCTTGTGTCCCGCCGTGATCTGCTCGGTGACCTGCTCCTTGGAGCGGCCGCGCAGGTTGAGGTGGTCGCGGGTGTGGTTGCCGATGTCGTAGCCGTTGTCCCGCAGCCATCCGAGGACCTGCGCCTGGGCCTCCTGCCCGAAGGTCCCGAACATGTCCTTGATGACGTAGAAGGTGGCGACCGGCCGGAAACCCGGGTGCTTGCGCGCGACGTCCCGGAGGATGCCGACGGCGGTGTCCGGCTTGGGCGCCCCCGAGCCGTCCAGCGTGAGCTGCGACGGCGAGGAGTCGTCGAACGTGAGCACGACCGGGTGGGTCCCCGCGGGGATGCCGATCCTGCCGGTGGTGTACTCCTTGGCCGTGATGGGGACGTAGCCGTCCTTCGCCAGCCGCTCCAGTTCGGCGCGGAACTGCTCGGGAGTCCGGTCGTCGGTACCGGCGGGCTTGGCGACGATGCGGTGGTACATGAGCACGGGTATCTGGCCGAGCTCGTTCGCCTTGACCTTGGCGGCCTTCGCCATCGCCGCCTTGCGCGCGTCTTGGGCGTTCGCCGGCTTGGCGGACTTGCCCAACGCGGCCGGCTGCGCCACGACCTTGGTCTTCCCCTCCGCGCACCCCGCGAGCGCGATCACGCTGAGTGACAGAACTCCGATACCACGTATCCCGAAGCCCCCCATGGCCATGGCCCCCCAACCATCCTGAGGAATGAGATACGGGTCTCCTACCCCACTGACCTGGGACTTCCACGACGTGCGAACGCCAAGCCTGGCACCTTATTCCGCATTTATCGGCAACTCTACATATGTCGCCATATGTAGTCATTTGTCCGCGTTTAGGGGGTTTTGCGAGTCACTTCGTGGTCTCGCCGGCGCGTACCCGGATCCCGGTGAGGCGGCGGAAGATGTCCCACCAGAAGGGGGCGCCGAACAGCAGGGCGAAGAACGTGATGAGGAACCCGGGCCAGTGGCCGGGACTCACCAGGCGGTGAAGCCACTCCCCGCCGTTCCACATCCACTTGGGGCTGCCGCTGTCGGGGATCCTCACCGACACCGGGGCGTTCCCCACGATCTGGACGAAGGCCGGAGCCGACAGCACCTCGGTCACGCAGGCGTACGGGTCGGCGGGATGGTCGGGGCATTTGTCCCGAAGGCCCGACAGCGACTGCGCTCCCCCGTCGGCCGTGGCGGCCACCTGCGCCCGGATGGCGTTGTCGGTGAGGATCGCCCTGCCGTACTCCAGCGAGTCCATGCTGAACACCAGCGTGAGCACCAGGCCGAGGGCGGCGATGACCCACCGGACGTAACGGCGGTACAGCATGGTGAGGCGCTGCATCTCGCCGTCGAACCAGTCCTCGACGCCCTTGCGGAACGCGTCCAGGTCGTCGTGGGCGGTCTCCCACGCGCTCTTCAGCGGCCCGTACAGAGGGCTGCCGTCCTGTTCGAGCCTCGCCAGCAGGACGGGCGCGCCACCCTCGCTGGTGGCGATCTCCATCATCGCCACCGCGAACCGCCCGGGCGGGATCGAGGCGATGCTCGTCTTGCCGTCCTTGCTGTGGTCGATCTCGCGGAGCCGCTCGTACAGCCGCCCGGACCACGTGGTGGCCGTGCTCTGCACCGGAGCCGGAAGCGGGCTGAACTCCGGCCGCGCGTCCTTGGGTGGCGGAGACGCCGGCGCCGCTGTCCGACGACCCGCGCGTCCTGCTGGCCCAACTGGCGCAGGCGTTGCGCGTGTCGGCCGGCGAGGGCAGGC
>NZ_JBEZFH010000290.1:0-7211 GCF_040649355.1 Sphaerisporangium sp. NPDC049002
GCCGTACCTGCTGGCGCCGCTGCTCGCCATCCTGCTGCTCACGCTCGGCATCGTGCTCATCGTGGAACGCGATGGTGACCTCCTCACAGGTGGTCAACGCCTACCTGGCGGCCTCAGCCGCCCGGGCGCGCCGCGCCAGATGGGACTTCGAGGAGGAGAATCCACTTCGCGACGCCCGCGGCTTCGACCTGGCCCGCGAGATCGCCGACCCCACGCAGCTCACCGACGAGGATCTCGGGCTGGCCAACGTCATCCTGACCAACGGGGCGAGGCTGTACGTCGACCACGCCCATCCCGAGTACTCCACGCCCGAGTGCACCAACCCGCGGGCCGCCGTCATCTGGGACAAGGCCGGCGAGCGGGTGATGCACGACGCCGCGGTCCGCGCCTCCGGGATGCCGGGGAACGCTCCCATCCAGCTGTACAAGAACAACACCGACAACAAGGGCGCGTCGTACGGCTGCCACGAGAACTACCTCATGCGGCGGGCGACGCCCTTCGCCGACATCGTCAGGCACCTGACCCCGTTCTTCGTCTCCCGCCAGGTCGTCTGCGGGGCGGGCCGGGTCGGCATCGGGCAGGACTCGCGCGGCGAGGGCTTCCAGATCAGCCAGCGGGCCGACTTCTTCGAGGTCGAGGTCGGGCTGGAGACCACGCTCAAGCGGCCGATCATCAACACCCGTGACGAGCCGCACGCGGACCCCGAGAAGTATCGCCGACTGCACGTCATCATCGGCGACGCCAACATGTCGGAGATCTCCACCTACCTCAAGCTGGGTGCCACGGCGCTGGTCCTCGCCATGATCGAGGACGGGTTCCTGACCGGTGACCTGTCGGTCGAGAGCCCCGTGGCCTCGCTGCGGGCCGTCTCCCACGACCCGACCTGCAAGTACGAGATCACCCTGCGGGACGGCCGCAAGATGACCGCCGTCCAGCTCCAGATGGAGTATCTGGAGCAGGCCCGCAAGTACGTCGAGGACCGCTTCGGCTCCGCCGTGGACGATCTCACCAAGGACGTGCTCAACCGCTGGGAGTCGGTGCTCACCCGCCTCGCCGAGGACCCCATGCAGTTGTCCAGGGAGCTCGACTGGGTCGCCAAGCTGGAGATCCTGGAGGGCTACCGCTCGCGTGACGGCCTGGCGTGGTCGCATCCCCGGCTCCAGCTCGTCGACCTGCAGTACTCCGACATCCGTCCGGACCGGGGCCTGTACAACCGCCTCGTGGCGCGCGACCGCATGCAGCGCCTGGTGACCGAGGAGGACGTCCAGCGGGCGATCGAGCTGCCGCCGAACGACACCCGGGCCTACTTCCGCGGGCGGTGCCTGCGCCAGTACAGCGAGTCGGTCGCCGCCGCCTCGTGGGACTCGGTCATCTTCGACATCCCGGGCCGCGAGTCGCTCCAGCGTGTGCCGACCTTGGAGCCGCTGCGCGGCACCAAGGCCCACGTGGGGGAGCTGCTCGACCGGTGCCGCACGGCCGCCGACCTGGTCAGCGCGCTCACCGGCGAACGCTGAGCGGGCCACCCCAAGCCCCGGCGCGGCGGTGAAGACCGCCGCGGGTGGGGACGCGTCCCGGTGCTGATCTACATTGTAAAGGCGCCGGGCGGGAACAGCCCGCTGCCCGTCAGCCGCATGGGGGGCACCGCGATGCCCTCCTTGCGAAGGATGTCCGAGAGCACCACCGCGGCCTGCTCGCTGGTGAGCCGCTCCGCCGGATCGGGTTCGAGCAGCCCCTGGAGAAGGGGTCCCAGCGCTCCTGCGCGCCTCGGCGGGCGGGGCTCGTCGGGGGCGTGCGCCGCGAGGATGTCCCCGCCCCCGGTGGCCGGGGGCCTGCCCTCCACCGAGAAGTACAGCGTGGCGCCGAACGACCACAGGTCCGCCGCCTGCGTCGCCGGATGGCCGTGCAGCCGCTCGGGCGCGATGTAGCCGGGCGAGCCCACGATCGGCATGGTGTTGGTGTGCGAGGACTCGCCCTGGAGCACCGCGATCCCGAAGTCGCTGAGGACCACCCGTTCCCCGGTCAGCAGCACGTTGCCGGGCTTGATGTCCCGGTGGAGGACCCCGGCCGCGTGGGCGTGCCGCAGGCCGCTGAGCAGGTGGAAGCCGATCCAGGCCGTCCAGTGCACGGGGAGGCGCCCGAGGTGCCAGGCCGTCGCCTGCAGGGTGAGGGCCTCCACCAGCTCCATGACGATCCAGAGCCGGCCGTCCTCCTCCAGCAGGTCGTGCACCGTGACGATGGCCGGATGGCTGAGCCTGGCGGCCGACCGCGCCTCGCGCAGCGCGTGGCGCCTGGCCGTGTTCACGTCAAGCTCGTCGTCGCGCGTCGGCCGCAACTCCTTGATCGCGACGTCGCGTGCCAGGCGCCGGTCGTGCGCGCGCCAGACGATACCCATGCCCCCTTGGCCCAGCGGCGAGATCAGCCGGTACCGATCTCCTAGCAGCTGTGCGTGGTCCGCTCTCATTTCACCCGTTCACATTTGGCATCGTGCCCTGCCCCCACGGCCGTTCCATCTTCCGTCTGGAGCGGGATGCCAATGGGTGGATCACCACAGAATGCCATACGGTACGGGATGGCGATCTGATTTACACGAGGCCGATCCCCAGGACGAGGGTGCCCGCGGCCAGGCAGGCGCCGCCGAGGGCGGTCAGCCAGATGAGCTTACCGGGCCGCGTGTCGCCGGGGCGGACGACCGACAGGAAGAACCCCAGGGGCATGAGGATCGGCGCCGCCGTGACCAGCACGCGCACGAGCTGCCTGAGGCCGTCCGACAGGTCGGCCTGGTCGACGTAGAGCATGACCACCAGGGCGAAGAGCAGGATAGGGGCACTGTCCAGTTGAACAAATCACACCAATTCGGCTGATTTGCCATAGCCCCTTGCGGGGAGGTTGTCTGACAGAACGGCCCTCCTCCAGACGGGCTCGCGTAGATCACCGAATGATCCGCGCGAATTGTCGTCCGGTTCGGGGAAGATATGAATCAGATGCGTCCCCCAAGCGGAGGTACCACATGGCGACGAAGGACACCGGCGGACAGAAGCAGACCAGTCGGCAGGAGACCGAGGTCGAAGAGACCGAGGCACAGGCGTCTCCGGACGTCCAGGAGCGTCAGGAGAAGCTGACCGACGACGTCGACGCGATCCTCGACGAGATCGACGAGGTTCTGGAGGAGAACGCGGAGGAGTTCGTCCGCAGCTACGTGCAAAAGGGCGGTCAGTAAGGTCCACGGGGTCAGCCCGCTCCGCCCCCGCACGCGAACGCCGGTCAGGTGAGGTGAAGCGTCGCGATCTCGAAGGGGCGGAGCGGTAGTCGCACGACCCCGCCCGCGGCATCGAGCGGGCGGATCGGGCGGCCAAGGGTGTCCGCGAGCCGCGCGGCGGTGAACGGGCCCCGCACGACCGCCTCGGCGGCCGACGGGTGCTGGGCCACCAGGCGCAGCTCCAGCCACCCGTCCCGCCTGCGCAGGGCGCCCAGCGTGACGCCGTCGCCGCTCACCTCCAGGGGCGAGTCCGGTCCGGCCGCGGCCTCGGGACCCGGCCCGGCGCTCCCCGAGCCGGGCACGGCCAGCAGGTCATGGTGGTACTCCTCGGCCAGGCGCACGAGCCCCGCCTCGTCCCACGTCCCGTCGTAGAGGTGCACCGCGAACCGCGTCGTCACGGTCCCAGGGCACTGCGCGTCCGGCGTGGCGATCTGCGGCCCGGCCGGCTCGTCCCGGTAGGCGTTGTGGTCGCGCGACAGGTAGCCGACCGCCCGCAGCAACGTCACGGCGAGCTCCCCGCTCGTCTCGCTCCCCGGCGGGCACACCAGCTCGTACTCGCTGACGTGGTCGAGCAGCACCGCGAGGCCCCCTGCGGCGACGAAGCCCGACGCGGGGAAGGTGGGCAGCGGCACCTCGCCGCAGCCGCCCTCGCCGGTCAGCCCCCGCCGCACGACCGCGTACTGGCCGCCGGCGTACGACTCCCCGGCCTCACGGGGCGGGGCCGCGTGCCACCGCACCCGGTGGTCGCGGCACGGGTTGGCGAACGTGGTCGAAAGGCGCACGAACGGCTCGCCCGCCCGCAGCTCCACGCGGGTGGTGACGGTGACCTCGGCGTCCTGCTCCGAGCGCGCCTCGGGCGTGGTTTGGCTCGGCCAGCGGTATCCCCGGGACACCTCCATCACCGAGACGAGCGGCCCCGAGCAGATCGCCGCGACCTTCACCCAGGCGGGGGCGCCGACCAGCCGGTCGGTCTCGGGGGGCGCGTGGTTGTAGGTGTCGCCGGCGTCGCCGCCGTCGACGATGCGACCCACGCCGTCGGCCCGCAGGCCCGAGGCGGTCCGCAGCGACAGCGTCCCGTCGGGCGCGGCGGAGACCCTCAGCAGGCCGTTGGCCACGACCCCCTCGGTGATGATCTCCCCATCACCCCCCGCGGGCCGCCCAGCGCCGTCCTGGAGCCTTCCAGCGCGCGTCTGGGACTCCGGTGAGGGGGCCTCGCCGGCGTCGGCGGGCGGCGAGGATGCCGGTTCGGCGCTTCCGGGCGCGTCCGTGGGTCCGGGCGCGGGCACGGACGTCAGGACCGTACGTCCGAGCGCGGGCACCTCCACACGGGCCGCGACGGTGACCACCGGCTCGGCCACCGTGCGCACTCGCCACGGGCCGGGCTCCTCGGCCGCCGCCAGGATGGCGGCCCTCAAATCGGCGTACTGGTACCCCGTGGTCGCGTGGCGGCTCACGACGACCGTGAAGACGTTCCCCTCGGCCGACCAGGAGACGATCTCGTGGCCGAACAGCTCGCGTTCGTGGACGCGCCCGAGGAGCCGCGTGAGGTCCTCCATGGACGACTCGTCCAGCAGGTGCGGCCCCCGGGCCAGCCGCTGCGCCGGCACCGCCGAGCCGCCGGGCGCGGTCAGGCACGACCGGTCCTCCGGCAGATCGGCCAGGACGAGCGCGGTGCGCGCGAACGGCGAGGGGTTGACGACGACGAGCTGGTCACGCCGGGCCCCTCCGGCGAGCGAGGCGCTCACCAGGTCGACCACCGCCTGCCCGATCTGCTCGGCCTCGGCGACGCGCGCCTCGACCTGCTGGGCGGTCTCGTCCGCGCCGCACCCGGTGATGGAGTCGTGGCCGCTGCACGCGACCAGGCCCCGCCAGGCCAGCTCGATCAGCCGCTCGCTCGCGGTGCGCTCGCCCGCCGCTCGGCCGCCGGTCCCGTGTCCGCCGGGGACGCCGTCGCCCAGCCAGAGCGCCGACAGGGGCTCGGCGTAGCGGGTGACGACGCGCTCGGCCCGTCCCATGACCTGCTTGAGCCGGATCCGGGCGGAGATGACCCCCGGCAGGATGTTGGCCCGGGCATGGGAGCGCAGCTCGCCCTCCACGACCGTGAGCCCCTCCACGCCGGCGGTGGCGAGGTACTCGCCGAGGGTGGCGAGGCGCAGGCCGGCGGCGGTGATGTCCCCCGAGGGCGCGGAGTGGTCCGCTCCGTACATCGCCAGCAGAGGCCCCTCGGGACGCCACTCCCGCATGGTGGAGGTGAACGCCTCCAGACGGTCGGCCAGCCCCTCGGCGGGCCCGGTGAACAGGGCGACCGCGTTGCCGTAGCCGCCCGGCAGGTACTGGGTGCGGATCACCGTGCCGTCGGCCCCCTTCCAGGCGAACGCGTCGCGCTCGACCGACTGGGGGACCCCGCGCCACAGGCAGGCGACCGGCAGCCCGGCCAGGGCGAGGATCTGCGGCATCTGGGCGCAGTGCCCGAACTGGTCGGGGAGGTACCCCACCTCCATGGCCCCGCCCAGCTCCCGCGCGCCCCGCAGGCCGTACTCCAGGTTGCGGATCAGGGTCTCGCCCGAGCACAGGAACTCGTCGGCCAGGATGGTCCAGGGCCCGGCGGCGAAGCGCCCTTCGGTGACGAACCTGGTGATGTCGGCACGGCGCTCGGGCCGGATCTCCAGGTAGTCCTCGACGGCGGCGAGCTGGCCGTCCATGGTGAACCGGTAGGCGGGTTCGGCCGCCATGGTGTCGAGCACCTCGTCGAGCATCCGGACCAGCCCCATCCGGAAGCGCTGGAAGGGCAGGTACCACTCGCGGTCCCAGTGGGTGTGGGGGACGACGACGATCTCGCTCAACGCGGTTCCCTCCAGGAGACGGCCGGGGTCAGGCGCGGAACATCCAGGCGCACGAGGTCCGGATGCACAGAGCCCGGGTGCACAGAGCCCGGGTGCGCGGGGTTCGGATGCGGAGGGTGTTGGTGCGCGGCGTTCAGGTGCACAGGGCCATGACCTCGTTCCGTGTGGTCTCCAGCCGGTGCGGGCCGCGACGGGCGGGCAGGGTCACGCGGTCGCCGCGGATCACCGACCGGTGCTCGGAGCCCCACAGGACGAGCCCGTCGCCGCCGAGCACCAGGAACTCGTCCCCGTGCCGCAGCAGCAGCGGCCCGGAGGGGCCGGACGAGACGGCGGTGCGCCCGGCGCGGACGCCCTCCACGATCGCCGAACCCCCGCCGGCCGGATCGCCGTGGTCCGCGGCGAGCACCCAGGTGCAGGGGGAGCCGGGCGGATGGTTCTCCTCGGGCCGGTGGTAGTCGCCGCCGCCGACGAACACGAGGTCGTCGCGCCAGGCCTGCGCCCAGGACAGGGGCGCTCCCCAGGTCCGGTCCCACCAGCCCGAGTGCCAGATCTCGGCCGTACGGGGGCGCTCGGTGAACGGGTGCCGCCACGCGCAGTCGGCGGCCAGGGGATGGTTGACCGACAGCAGCCCGCCCCCATCGCGTACGGCTCGCGCCCAGGCGTCGGGATGCTCGCGGAAGTCGATCCAGCCGAGGTCGCCGAAGGCGTTCGCGTGGCCGAGGTCGGTCGTGACCTCCTGGCCGGGGATCAGCGTGATCCCGGCGGCAGAGGCCACGGCGGGCAGTTCGGCGTGGTGGCTGACGGTGTTGTGGTCGGTGACGGCCAGGAAGTCCAGGCCCTCGGAGCGGGCCAGGAGGGCCAGCTCGGTCACGGTCAGGGAGCCGTCGGAGTGCACGGTGTGGGCGTGCAGCTCCCCGGCCCGCCACCGCAGGCCGTCCAGCTCAGGAAGGTCCCGCCGTGCCGAGGCGGGCACGACGGGGGAGGGCGGCGGAGCGCCGGGCGGGCCGGGGGAGCCGGGTCGGCCCGAGGACCGCGCCCGCCGCCGTGGCCGCGAGGACGACCGCGCAGATGGCGAGCAGCGGGACGAGGGAGTCGGACAGGTAGCCGAGATA
>NZ_JBEZFH010000291.1:0-7070 GCF_040649355.1 Sphaerisporangium sp. NPDC049002
CTCCAGAGCGCCCTGCGCGATGCCCTTGGTCTTCGACTTGGCGACGCCCTGCGTCATGTCCTGCATCAGCTCGGGAAGCCCCTTCTGGCCCTCCGAGAGGTCCAGCCGGTTCACCGCCTGGGCGAACCGCAGGTAGGTGTCCACGCTGGCGACGACGACGCGCGCGTTGATGGTCAGCAGTTCGATGCCTACGAGGGCGACGCTGACGTAGACGTCGATGACGAGGCCCTTGTCGAGAATCGTGTCGATGACGTCGGCCAGTCCGCCGCCCGAAGACGACCGCCCGGCCGCTCCGCCCCCTGAGGGCTGCACGATGGTCATACGCTGAGCTCCTTGGTCTCGGTGCCTGAGGAATGGCCGGTCATCTCATCGGCCCCGGGGTTCGGGCTCGCGGCGGGGCCGCCGGGGAGCGGGCTCCTCGCCTTCGGCGGTCTCGGGCCTGCGCCGCCTGGCGGGCGGCTCGCCGGGCTCGCCGCTCTCGGGCCTGCGCCTCCGGGCCTCGGCGGGCTCCGGCCTGCGCCGTCGTGCCCGTGGTTCCCCTTCCTCCGCCGGGACGGCGCGTCCGGGACGCTCCGGGCGCTCGCCGCGCCTGCTCCAGGGGCGGTGGCGCCGTTCACGGGGCTCCTCGGCGCCCTCTTCCTCTTCCGCTTCCTCGGGCCCGGCGGCCTCCGCCTGCTCGCCCTCTTCGGCTTCCGCCTCAGGCTCGGCCTCCTCGCCTTCTTCGGGCTCGGCCTCGGCCTCTTCGCCTTCGTGCTCGCCTTCCTCGGGCCGCTCCTCCCGCTCCCGCTCCTGCTCCTCGCGGAGGGCGGTCTCGTGGTCCTTGACGACCTCGCCCTCGTGGATCACGCCGCGCCAGCCCTCGACCTCGTCCGGGGTCAGCAGAGACTCGGTCATGACGTGCCGCCGGAAGTGCTTGAACTCCAGGCGCGCGCGGCGGCCCTGTACGCGCCAGAGGAGGCCGATGTGCTCCATGAAGCCCTTGGGGTGGTACTCAAGGACCATCAGGATCCGCGTCAGGTCGGGGGTGATCTCGTGGAACGTCACCGTCCCGTCGACGTAACCCTTGGCGCCCTTCGACCGCCAGATGATCTTGTCATCGGGGACCTGCTCGCTGATCGTGGACTCCCAGGTCCGGCGTGACCAGATGATCTTGGCCTGCCAGGTGAGCTTCTCGTCGCTGTCCTGCACGACCTTCTCGACCTTCTTCATGAAGCTCGGGAAGTCCTGGAACTGCGTCCACTGGTTGTAGGTCAACCGGATCGGGGCGCCGACATCCAGCGACTCGACGATGTTGAGGAACTTGAACTTCTTCCCCTTGCCGCCGCCGAAGCCCAGCTTCTTCTTCAGGCCGCCCCAGGCCATCTTGGCCAGGCCCTTGAACCTTCCCGTGCCGCCCTCCGCGCCGGCGAGCTGGCCGAGAGTGCGAAGCCCGCCGCCCTCGGCGATGCCGGTCAGCCGAGTGGTGGTCTGCTCGACCTTGCGCTTCGCCGCGGCGAGCGCCAGTTTGCCCGCGATGCCGGCTATGCCGCGTAGCTGGTGCTTGATCGGGCTGAGCAGCCCTCCGGCCGCTCCCGCCTTGTCCTTGTCCGCCATGGAGGTCACCCCCGGTTCCGGCGAATGGGACGGGAACGCGGCGGCGGCTGGTCACGCATCACGTGACCACGCGGCCCGGGCTCCTCGTCCTCTTCTTCCTCGTCGTCCAGGCGCTCCCCTGCTCCGCGTCCGGCCGGCCTGCCGCGGCCTTCGGCCGCCGCACGCCTCGGGGGTGCTTCCTCTTCGTACTCCTCGTCTTCGTCCTCGTACTCGTCGTACTCGTCCTCGTAGGGCTCTTCCTCTTCCTCCTCGGCGGGTGGGCGCACGCGGGAGCGAGCGGCGCGCACCCCACCGGCCGCCCTGTCCCGAAGGCCCCTGACCCCGCCTCTCGCGGTCTTCGTGACGCCCTCGGCGGCACCGGCCGCGGCTCCGGTCGTGGCGCCCGCGGCTTCCTCCAGGCCCGCGGCGACGTTGGCCGCGTGCTGCAGGGACTCCGCCCGCTGCTGCAGCTTGGTGCTCAGCGAGCCCACCTGCCTGCTCGCGGTGGCCTTGGCCGCGGCCTTCCCGGCCTCGAACAGCTCGCCCCGGACACTGCTGATGATCTTCTCCAGCTCGGGAGAGGAGCTGACCAGCTTGAGTCCCTGCTCCAGCAGGTTCCCCCGGGCCCCGCCCAGCCGGCCCGTGGCTCCCGCCACGCCGAGGGCGACCGCCAGCTTGAACCGGCGATGCCGGCCGAGGAAGTAGCCGAGTGCGACGGCCAGGGCAACCTTCAATCCGCCTGTCACAATGTCCTCCTTCTCCGGCCTGCCGAATCGTCGAGTGCCCTACCCCCCCACATGGACACAGAACGCTCGTTGCCGGAAAAAAGGGACATACCACATAAAGAATCAAGGTGTGCCAGAGTCCGGAGAATGCCGGGCCGTCCCGTCGTGGCCGGCGGGGAAGGAGGCGCCTACGGCCGTCCTAGGCCATCGCCGCCCGGAAGCGCTCCTGCTCGTCGGCGGGGAGGCGGTCGCTGAACAGGACGCCGTCGAGGTGGTCCACCTCGTGCTGGAGCACCCGGGCCAGCATGCCGAGCGCGCGCACGGTGACGGGCTTGCCGTGCATGTCGCGGCCCCGGGCGACCACGGAGTAGGAACGCTCCAGGGGCCACCAGATGCCGGGGGCCGACAGGCAAGCCTCGTCGGCGACGACGGTGCGCCCGGACGCCTCAAGGCGGGGGTTCACCAGGTGGCCCGACCTGCCGTCGACCTCGAAGACCAGCACGCGCAGCGGCACGCCGATCTGCGGCGCGGCGAGTCCGGCGCGGCCGGCCCCGGCACGCGTGGTGGCCTGGAGTGACTTGACCAGCTCGCGCAGGGAGCGGTCGAACTCCCTGACCGGATCGGCGACGGTGCGGAGCACCGGGTCGGCGAAGAGCCTGATCGGCTGGACGCTGGTCATGCCCGCTCCTGGGGGTCATTTGTGGAATGTTCCCCAGAGGGGTTCCCGGTCTGCCCGGCAGGCAATCTTTGTTAAATCCATGTTGCCGCCGTGATACCTGTAGATCACGAGTTCCGCCCGTGCGTCAGACGTAACGCCGATATCTGACAACCGTCGTCAGACGGTGTGATCTTTTCCGGTACGTTCGGACCTCCCGATTCTGAAGAAAACAGGAGGAACCGTGACGGTGGCGGAGGCTGCGCGGACCGTACCGGCGAAGGGTCGCTGGATAACCGACTGGAACCCGGACGACCCGGGCTTCTGGGAGAGCCGAGGCAAAGGCGTCGCCCGCAGGAACCTGGTGTTCTCGATCCTGGCCGAGCATCTGGGCTTCACCTTGTGGACCGTCTGGAGCATCGTCGCCGTCAAGCTCGGCGCCTACCGCTTCTCCACCGACCAGCTGTTCTGGCTGGTCTCGCTGCCCAACCTGGTCGGGTCGGCGCTGCGCCTGCCCTACACGTTCGCGCCCGCCAAGTTCGGCGGCAGGAACTGGACCGTGGTGAGCGCCCTGCTGCTGCTCGTGCCCGCCGTGCTGCTGGCCGTGGCGGTGGGCGACCCCGCGACACCGTACTGGGCCTTCCTGCTCATCGCGGCCACCGCCGGTCTCGGCGGCGGCAACTTCGCCTCCAGCATGGCCAACATCACCTACTTCTACCCCGAGCGGAAGCAGGGGTGGGCGCTCGGCCTGAACGCCGCGGGCGGCAACGTCGGAGTCAGCTCCGTGCAGCTCGCCATGCCGCTGGTGATCACCGGGTTCGGGCTGGCGGCGGCGGGGCTGTTCTGGGTGCCGTTCATCGTGGTCGCCGCCGCCGGCGCGTTCTTCTTCATGGACAACCTCACCTCCGCCAAGGCGAGCGCGAGGGAGCAGCTCAAGATCGCCGGCAGGGCCCAGACCTGGATCATGTCGCTGCTCTACATCGGGACGTTCGGCTCGTTCATCGGTTACACCACCGCCTTCCCGCTGCTCATCAAGAGCCAGTTCCCCGGGCACGCCTCGGCCGTCACCTGGGCCTTCCTCGGGGCGCTGGTCGGCTCGCTGGTCAGGCCCCTGGGCGGGCGGCTGTCCGACCGGCTCGGCGGGGCGCGGGTCACGCTCGGGAACTTCGCCGCGATGGTGGTGGCCATAGCGCTGGTCGCCTTCGGGCTGGGCGCGAACAGCTTCACCCTCTTCTTCTGCGCCTACCTGCTGCTGGTGGCGCTGACGGGGGTGGGCAACGGCTCGACGTACCGGATGATCCCCGCGATCTTCAAGGCCAAGGCGGTCGAGGGCGCCCTTGCCGGGGACGAGGCGGCGCTCGCCGCCGCCGTGGCGGCCGGCAGGCGCGACAGCTCGGCCGCCATCGGGATCATCTCGGCCGTGGGCGCCTTCGGCGGGTTCTTCATCAACCGGGGCTTCGGCACCTCCATCGCGGCGACGGGCGGCGCGGGCGCCGCCCTCGTCGCGTTCGCGTGCTTCTACGCCGCCTGCGCGGCGCTGACGTGGTTCTGCTACCTGCGCACGGTGGGCGCCCGGCTCGCGCCCAGCCTCGCCTCGGCCCGCGTCTGAGCGCGATCCCTCACGGGGACGGTCGCGGCGATGTGCGCACAGGAGATCCGCTCCGGATGTGAACACGGTTGGCGGCTTGTAGCACAGAGGTAACAGGAGGGACCCAACGGTGAAACGGCCTGAAAGCACCATCGGATCCATGCTGATCTCACTTTCCCCGCCGGCGCCTGTGATGTCGCCGGTCCACAGGGGAGAGGCGACGCACTGCCCGTACTGCGCGCTGCAGTGCGGCATGAACGTCAGCGGGGGGACCGGCGAGGCACCGGGCGGCACGATCACGATCACCCCGAGGCACGACGTCCCGGCGAACGCCGGAGCGCTCTGCCAGAAGGGATGGACCGCGGGTGAGCTGCTGGCAGGCGGCGACCGTCTCACCACGCCGCTCGCCCGCGCGAGCCGTACGAGCCCGCTTGAGCCGGTGAGCTGGGACGACGCGCTCGACCGCGTCGCCGCGGCCGTACGCGGCATCCAGGCCGGGCACGGCCGCGACGCGGTGGCGGTGTTCGGGGGCGGCGGCCTCACCAACGAGAAGGCCTACCAGCTCGGCAAGTTCGCCCGGGTGGCGCTCGGAACGAGCCAGATCGACTACAACGGCCGCTTCTGCATGTCGTCCGCGGCGGCGGCCTCCAACCGCGCGTTCGGGATGGACCGGGGCCTGCCGTTCCCCATCACCGACGTCGCGGCGGCAGACGCGGTGATGATGGTCGGCGGCAACGTCGCCCAGACCATGCCGCCGTTCCTGCGGCACCTGCGTCACACCCTCATCGTCGTCGACCCAAGGGCCACCCGCACGGCCCGGCGGGCCACCCTGCACCTCCAGGTCACCCCGGGCACCGACCTGGCCCTCGCCCTGGCGCTGCTGCACATCGCGATCACCGAGGGCCACGCCGACCTCGGCTACATCGCCGCCCGCACGACCGGGTTCGAGGAGGTCCGGGCGTCGGTGGCGTCGTGGTGGCCCGAGCGCGCCGAGCGGGTCACCGGCGTGCCGGTGGCCCGGATGCGCGAGGCCGTCCGGCTCCTCGCCGGGGCTGGCACGGCGATGATCCTCACCGGCAGGGGCGCGGAGCAGCACGCCAAGGGCGCCGACACGGTGACCGCGTTCATCAACCTGGCCCTCGCGCTCGGCCTGCCCGGGAGTCCCGGCTCCGGGTACGGCTGCGTCACCGGCCAGGGCAACGGCCAGGGCGGGCGCGAGCACGGCCAGAAGGCCGACCAGCTCCCCGGTTACCGCTCGATCGCCGACCCCGCCGCCCGCGCGCACGTCGCCGGGGTCTGGGGGATCGACCCCGGCGAGCTTCCCGGGCCCGGCCGTTCGGCGTACGAGCTGCTCGACACCCTCGGCACCGCCGGGGGCGCACGGGCCCTGCTGGTGTTCGGCTCCAACCCGGTGGTGTCGGCGCCGCGCGCGACCCACGTGACCGAGCGGCTCGCCGCGCTGGACCTGCTCGTGGTCTCCGACTTCGTGCTGTCGGAGACCGCCGCGATGGCCGACGTCGTGCTTCCCACCACCCAGTGGGCCGAGGAGCACGGCACGATGACCAACCTGGAAGGCAGGGTCCTGCTGCGCCGCCAGGCCGTCGCTCCGCCCTCGGGGGTGCGGAGCGACCTGGCGATCCTCTCCGGCCTGGCCCGGAGGCTCGGCCGGGGGGAGGGCTTCTCCGGCGACCCGGGCGTGGTGTTCGACGAGCTGCGCCGGGCGAGCGCGGGCGGGGTCGCCGACTACTCGGGCATCACCTACGAGCGCATCGCCGCCGAGACCGGCGTCTTCTGGCCCGCCCCCTCCGAGGACCACCCGGGCACGCCGCGACCGTTCCTCGACGGGTTCCCGACGCCGGACGGGCGGGCCAGGTTCGTGCCCGTGGACCACCGCCCCGCGGCCGAGGACGTCGACGACGACTACCCGTACTACCTGACCACGGGCCGCGTCCTCGCGCACTACCAGAGCGGCGCGCAGACCCGCAGGATCGCCGCGCTGAACGAGGCGGCCCCCGAGGCGTACGTGGAGCTCCACCCGGACCTCGCCGAACGCCTGGAGGTGGCGCCCGGCGACCTGGTCAGGGTGACCAGCCGCAGGGGCTCCGCCGAGGCCGTCGCCAGGGTCACCCCCGGCATCCGCCGCGACACGGTGTTCATGCCCTTCCACTGGGAGGGCGCCAACCGCCTCACCAACCCCGCACTGGACCCGGTGTCCCGGATGCCGGAGTTCAAGGTCTGCGCCGTGCGCGTCGAGCGGGGGCGGTGCGCGTGAGGCTCGTCGTCGTCGGCAACGGCATGGCCGGCGCGCGGCTGGCCAGTGAGGTGCGCGCGCTGGACAGGAGCATCCAGATCACCGTGTTCGGCGCCGAGACCCGGGGGCCGTACAACCGGGTGCTGCTGTCCAACGTGCTCGCCGGCACCGCGAGCCCCGAGCAGGTGGCCGATCGCGTCGGGCGCCACCGAGCCGTGGGCGAGCGGGATCAAGGCCATCGCCGAGTCGCCCAACGTGACCTGCAAGCTGTCCGGCCTG
>NZ_JBEZFH010000292.1:0-7013 GCF_040649355.1 Sphaerisporangium sp. NPDC049002
GGCTCCGCCTATTCGGTCACGTCGGTCGAGAGCAAGCCGTACACACGCAAGCCGTACGCTCCCTTTCGGACGACGACCCTGCAGCAGGAGGCCAGGGCGCCGACCGCGAACAGCGCGGTCGTGTACGGCATCCGGCCCCGCAGGCCCCCGAGCGCGTCCAGGTCGCGTGTCCCGGTGGCGTGCAGGACGGACCCCGCCGAAAGGAACAACAGCGTCTTGAACGCGGAGTGGTTGACCACGTGCAGCAGCGCGGCGGCCAGCGCGAGGCCCGCGAGCATCGGGTTCCCGCAGGCGGCGATGAACCCGGCCGCGCCCACGCCGATCAGGACCAGCCCCATGTTCTCGGTGGTGGAGTAGCCGAGCAGCCGCTTGAGGTCGGAGGCGACCGTGGCCTGCAGGACGCCGAACAGCGCCGACAGGGCGCCGGCCGCGAGCACCAGCAGCCACCACCAGGCCGGGCCGCCGTGCAGCAGGTCCATGCCGACCCGGACGATTCCGTACACACCCATGTTGACCATGGCCGCGCTCATCATGGCCGACACCTGGCTCGGCGCCTCCGGATGGGCGCGCGGGAGCCAGACGTGCAACGGCACGACGCCGGCCTTGGAGGCGAAGCCCACCAGCGTCGCGAGGAACACGGTGCCGGAGACGGCGGGAGACAGCTCGGCCTCCCTGAGCTGGGCGAAGGAGTCACCTCCGGCACTCGCGGCGAAGGCGGCCAACCCGGTCAGGATCGCCACGAAGCCGAGGTGGGTCATCACGGCGTACCACAGCGCCGCCTCGCCCACGGCGGCACGGCGCGCGTGCTCGGCCGGCACCAGCAGCAGCGAGGTGATCGCCATCAGCTCCCACGCGGCCAGCAGCGTGCTCACGCTCGCCGCCACGGGCACCAGCAGCATGGCCGCAAGGAACAGCGGGGGCGTCGCCTGTGCCACGCGGCCGTCCAGGCCGTGCCGGGTGTAGCCGATTCCGTAGATCGCGGCGCACACCGCGACCGCGCCGGTGACCGCGACGAACGTCCCGGCCAGCGGGTCGAGCGCGAGGCGCGCGCCCGCCAGCGGGAGCACGCCGGGGAGCCAGGCCGACCAGGTCTGCCCGGCGAGCGCCGCGACGCCCGCCGAGGCCCCCGACGCGCCCGCGCAGGCCATCCCCACACCCACCACCAGCGGCCGGACGCTGCGCGGGGTCATCACCCCGGCCAGCGCCGAGGCCAGGCACAGGCCCAGCGCGGACGTCAGGAACGTTCCGGCCGCGTTCACCGGCCGGTCAGCCCGCGCAGCGCCTCGACGATGGCCCCGGGCTCCGGCGGGCATCCCGCCACCTCGACGTCCACGGGCAGCACGTCCTTGACCGCGCCGACCACACCGTACGCCCCGGCGAACACGCCGCAGTTCCTGGCGCAGTCGCCGAGCGCGATCACCAGGCACGGCTCGGGGACCGCTTCATGGCTGCGCCGCAGGGCGACCTCCATGTTGCGCGTCACCGGGCCGGTCACCAGCACCGCGTCCGCGTGCCGGGGCGAGGCCACCAGGCGCGCCCCGTAGCGTTCGGCGTCGTACACCGGCCCGAACGCCGAGGCGATCTCCACTTCGCACCCGTTGCACGAGCCCGCGTCGACATGCCGTATCTGCACGGAACCGCCGAACTCGGCCGCGGCGGGCACGGTGTCGCCACCGGCCCTCTCCGGCGCCGGTTCGGCCACCTTGCCCGTATTTCGTATCTTCCGCCACAAACCGATCACGACGACACCTCAGCGACTGGGGAGATGGATGGGGGACGCGTCGAAGCACGGCCGACATCGGCCCGGCGAGCGGCTCGTACGAACCGCTCCCGTCTCGTTTCGTTCGGCTCCGCCGTGTCCCCGCCCGGGGATCAATTCAGGTAGGAGTCGCGTGCCGCCTCAGCGGCCCGGTCGCATCCGCACCGCTGAGCGCGTACACGAACGTCGAGATCTCGCGCGTGGCGAAACGATACCCATGCGTAGTCGTATCGCAACTCACTGTGACGGGTTGGAGCCTCTACTTCGCCCACCACGGCGGGGTGACGCGCCGGAAGAGGACCGTTGTCGCGCGGTGGCGCTCCGGTCAGGTCAGGAGGGCGCACGGCGTCCGATCCCCGCCGAGCCGGCCCATCGCCTCGTCATGCGCGGCGAGGAGCCCCCGCTATCCGCGATGGTCACGAACGTTCGCAACCGCACGAGGTGCAACAGGGCGGCCATGACTGCATGCTACTCTAAAAACCCACTATTTCTACCTAAAATGCCGGTTGCATCGAGCGTGAGATTTCACCGGCGCGGTCGCGCACGCCGTCAGACGGAGAACTCGCCGAGCAGGCCCGTGTACTTCTTGGGGCCGGGCGGGGCGAACTCGCCGCGGGTGCTCGTCCGCAGCCCGAGGGACACCAGCGACTCCACGAGCTTGGTCGCCACGGCCACCCCGTCGATGACCGGCACGCCGACCCGGCGGGAGACGTCCGCGCAGAAGGACGCCATGCCCGCGCAGCCGAGCACGATCGAGTCGCACCCGTCGCGTTCGACCGCCGTCGCGCACAGGTCGGCCACGACCTCCCGCGCGTCCGAGGACGGGTCGTCCAGCTCCAGCACCGGGATGTCGCAGGCGTGGACCTCCCGGCACGCGCCCGCGAAGCCGTACCGGGCGGCGAGGTCCCATGTGCGCCCGGTGGTCCTGGCGAGGGTCGTCACCACGCTGAAGCTCCGCCCGACCAGGGTGGCGGCGTGCATGGCCGCCTCGGCGATCCCGACCACGGGACCGGACGCCAGCTCGCGCGCGGCGTCCAGGCCCGGGTCCCCGAAGCAGGCGATGACGTAGCCGTCCGTACCGGCCCTCTCCCCCGCCGCGACCTCCGCCAGCAGGCCGGGGACGGCCAGGGCCTCGTCGTAGTGGCTCTCGATCGACGCAGGACCCATGGCCGGGTTGACGGCGGTGACGACCGTGGACGGCGCCGCCACCGCCCGGGCGCAGCGGCCGATGCTCTCGGTCATGGCCCGGGCGGTGTTGGGGTTGATCACCCGGATGCGGGCCATCAACCGGCCTGGGCCGTGCCGTCCGACACCAGCTCGGCGTCGCGGTCGAGGCCGCCGATCGCCGGCGACATCCGTTCGAGGACGGTGAAGGCGGCGAAGCCGAGCCCGCAGCCGACGAACCAGCTGTAGTCGGCGATCCAGGTGACGTCGACCGTGGTGAGTTCGAGGTCGAGCAGCATCTTCGGCACCAGCACCGAGGCGATCGCGGGCACGCCGCTGAGCACGGTGGCCCAGACCGCGTTGGGGTTGTAACCGTTCCTGAACCAGTAACGGGCCGTCGGGTCGAGCGTGAACAGGTCGTCCACCCACACCCGCTGACGGCTCACGATGTAGTAGCCGGAGATCAGGATGCCGAAGAGCGGACCGATCAGCGCGCCGAGGATTCCGAGCGTGTAGTGGATGGCGTCCGGGTTGCTGTACCAGTTCCACGGCGTGAGCAGCACCGACCCGACGGCGGCGATCATCCCGCCGGTGCGCCAGCTGATCTTCTGCGGGTTCACGTTGGAGAAGTCGAAAGCCGGGGAGATGAAGTTGGCGACGATGTTGATGCCCACGGTCGCGATGACGAAGGTGAGCCCGCCCAGCAGCACGGCGAACGGGGTGCCGATGCGCTCGACCGTGTGGATGGGGTCGGTGATGAGCTCGCCGAACACCGGGACGGTCGCCGAGGCGGTGATCACGGTGAGCAACGAGAAGAACAGGAAGTTGACCGGCAACCCGAGAAGGTTGCCCTTCTTCACCGCCCCGAACGATTTCCCGTACCGGGAGAAGTCGCCGAAGTTGAGCATAGGGCCCGAGAAGTACGACACGACCAGGGCGATCGCGCTGAGCATGACCGGGATGGACGCGCCGAAGCCGAGGTTCTCGCCCTCGGAGAGGTCCAGGCTGATGTTCCCCCAGCCCGCCTGGCCGACCAGGTAGACCGCGAGCACGACCATCACGACGTACACGGCCGGCCCGGCCCAGTCGATGAACCGCCGGATCGCCTCCATGCCCTTCCAGAACACGGCCGCCTGGGCCAGCCAGAGAATGGCGTAGCAGATGTAGCCGAGGGTGGACAGGCCGAGGAAGCCGCCCTCGTTGAGCGCGGCCGTCGATGGCCAGAACTTCAGGAAGATGATGATGAGCGACTGCGCGGCGAGGTAGGTCTGCACCCCGTACCAGGCGATCGCGATGAGGCCCCGGATGATGGCCGGGATGTTGGCACCGCGCACCCCGAAGATGGCCCGGTTGATGACCGGGAAGGGCACGCCGGTGACCTGGCTCGGCTTGGCGACCAGGTCGCAGAACACGTTCACGATGACGATGCCCGCCAGCAGGGCGAACAGGACCTGCCAGCTGTGCAGCCCGAGGGCGAACAGGCTGCCCGCGGTGACGTACCCGCCGACGCTGTGCACGTCGGACATCCAGAAGGCGAAGATGTTGTACGAGGACCAGGTCTGCTTGCGGAGCGGCGCCAGGTCCTCGTTGGCGAGCCGGGGGTCGTAGCCGGGCTTGATGAGACCGGCGCCCACGGGCATGCCGGCCGCTTCGAGGAGGTCGTGTGGTTTCGGCTGGGACGGTGCACTGTGTTCGGTCATTTCAGCTTCCGTGGGGGGTATTGTGCGGGAACTGGATGTCCTGGGTGCGGGCATGACGAGGCAGAGGCGGGACGTGCTCGGTGGGCCGGCGAACGCGATGCCGCTAGGCTGCGCGGCCTCGGGTGTTAAGTGGTCACTTAACAGATGGCGTCAATGTATGCCTTGACATCCGGGCCCTAATTTCGCGGGCGTAAAGGCCTTGTGACAATTGGTGTGGAGGCCATGACAGCCATGACCCCGGAACCGGGCGCGGAGATCGAGGCGGTCACCAACGAGCGGCTCGGGCGGCGGCTACGCGAGCTGCGGCTCCAGTCGGGGATGTCGCTGCGTGCGCTCGCGCGCGAGCTCGGCATCTCGGCCAGCGCGGTCTCGCAGATCGAGCTCGGCACGATGCGGCCGTCGGTCAGCAGGCTCATCGCCTTCGTCTCCGCGATCGGCGTGCCGCTGGCCGCCGTCTTCGACACCGGGGCCGCCGACGCCGCGCCCTCCTCCCCCGTCGACCGGTTCGCGATCAGGCGCGCTCGGGAGGTCGCACCCATAGAGCTCAGCGGCGGCGTCACCTTCCGCAGACTCTCACCCGTGCCCTCGCCCGACGTCGAGTTCTTCGAGTCGACCTATCCGCCGAGCTCGATCTCCAACGCCCACGGCCACTTCCTGCGGCACGAAGGCTACGAGGTGGG
Organism: Sphaerisporangium sp. NPDC049002; assembly: GCF_040649355.1. NCBI lineage: Bacteria > Bacillati > Actinomycetota > Actinomycetes > Streptosporangiales > Streptosporangiaceae > Sphaerisporangium > Sphaerisporangium sp. NPDC049002. Next base: position 5,304 of record NZ_JBEZFH010000292.1, read on the forward strand.
CACCGTGACCCAGGGCGAGCTCACCATCGACTTCGAGTCGGAGGTCGTCACGCTCGCCGAGGGCGACTCCATCACCTTCTCCTGCGACCGCCCCCACATCATCGGCAACCGGTCGGAGACCGTCACCGCCGTGGCGACCTGGCTCATCGTCCACCACTGACGCGCCGAAGGCTATGAGAAGAAACCTTTGCATTGATATCTTCTCATCGTGAACGAGATACGACGGCGGGAACTGTCGGATGCGGAGGCGTTGAAGGCGCTCGCGCATCCGCTGCGGCAGCGGCTGCTCACGCGGCTCCAGAATCGCGGGGCGGCGACCTCGGCCATCCTGGCGGCCGAGTTCGGCGAGGACCGCGGCGCCACCAGCTACCACCTGCGGCAGCTCGCGCGATACGGCTTCATCGAGCAGGACACGGCACGCTCGTCCGGCCTGCGCAAGTACTGGCGCTCGGTTCCGGAGGACCTGCGCCTGCCCGGCCGGGGGGTGGACGCCGAGGCGGAGGTCGCCGCGCGTGAGGTCGGCCGCCAATGGCGGCAACGCGCCGAGGCCGAGCTGGCGGCCTTCCGCGCCGACCAGGACGCCTATGGCGCGTTCGGCGAGGCCGCCCTGACCTCTCTGGGCGGCACCACGCTGACCGCCGGGGAACTGGCCGAATTCACCGAGGAGTACGTCGCCCTGCTCAATCGCTGGCGGCGCGATCCGGACGAGGCTCCCCCGGGAGCACGGCACATCACCGTCATCTTCCATGCCTTCCCCACCCCCGACCCGGAGGGAACTGCATGACCTCTCCCGCCGATCGCAGGCCGTCGCTCTGGCGCAACAGGGACTTCATGGCCCTGTGGGGCGGTCAGATCGTGTCCACCCTGGGCTCCCGGATCAGCGCGACGGCGGCGCCGCTGCTGGTGCTCGCCATGACAGGCTCCCCGGCGGACGCCGGGCTGGTCGGCGCCGCCGGAAGCGTGCCCTACCTGGTCGCGCACCTGCCGGCGGGAACGCTCGTGGACCGGTGGAACCGCCGCCGCATCATGCTGACAGCCCAGGTGACCGCGTGCGCCGCCATCGCGAGCATCGCGGTCGCCTTCTGGCTGGACGCGCTGACCATGACCCATCTGGCGATCGCCGTGTTCGTCCAGGGCACCTGTTTCGTGTTCTTCGGCGTCGCCGAGGAGGCCGCTCTCCCCAAGATCGTGCCGGCGCCGCTGCTGCCCGCCGCGATCGCGCAGAACGAGGCCAAGGGCCGGGGCGCCGCCCTGGCGGGGCCGCCGCTCGGGGGTCTGCTGTTCGGCATCGGCCACGCGCTGCCGTTCGTCGCCGACGCGATCTCCTACCTGGTCGCCTCGGTGGCCCTGCTGTTCGTCCGGCGCGACCTGCAGGACAGGAGGGCGGAGCCCCCCGGGTCACTGTGGCGGGACACCACCGAGGGTCTGCGCTGGCTGTGGCGGCACGCGTTGATACGCGCCGCCGTCGTGCTGGTCGCCGCGAGCAACCTGATCTTCGCCGGGCTCAGCCTGGTGCTGGTCGTCCTGGCGCGGGAGCAGGGCGCCTCGGCCGCCGAGATCGGCCTGATGCTGGGCATCTATGGCGGCGGCGGGCTGCTCGGCGCGTTCGCGGCCGGGCCGAGGTCTTCGAGCCTGACGCGAACAAGGTCGCTCGCCGCACCGGCCACAACATGTTCGTCAGGTACGACGAACCCGCCCGGCATCCCTTCG
>NZ_JBEZFH010000293.1:0-6970 GCF_040649355.1 Sphaerisporangium sp. NPDC049002
CGGGCGTTGAGCTGTTCGCCGGTGGCGGTGGCCTGGCGATGGCGGTGGAGAAGGCGGGCTTCCGTCCGCTGCTGTTCAACGAGTTCGCGGGTTCGAGCTGGTGGACGTGGAGCGGAAGCCGGTGCACGGCGGGGAGGTCCGTTACACGCTCGCGCGTGCCGGCGCCCGGCAGCCGACCCCGGCGGTGGCCCAGATGCTCGCCGAGGAGAACGCCCAGGGCCTGGAGAAGCCCGAGGTGCTCCAGGGCTTCGCGTCGTCGGTGAACCGCATCCGCGACGACCTGGTCAGCCTGCTGCGTTCCCTGCGGGCGGACGGCAAGACCGTCGTCGGCTACGGGGCGACGGCCAAGAGCGCGACCGTCACCAACTTCTGCGGCATCGGCCCCGACCTGGTCTCCTACGTATGCGACACGACCCCTGCCAAGCAGGACCGGCTGTCACCCGGGGTGCACATCCCGGTCAGGTCGACGGACGCCTTCACCGCGTCGTATCCGGACTACGCGCTGCTCTTCGCCTGGAACCACGCCGAGGAGATCATGGCGAAGGAGGAGCGGTTCCGCGAGGCCGGCGGCCAGTGGATCCTGTACGTGCCCGAAGTCCGGGTGGACTGACCATGGAAGACCTGTCGCCGATCTACCACAACGCCGAGATCTACGACGCCCTCTACCAGGGGCGCGACAGGGCGTACGAGGCCGATTCCCAGAAGCTGGTCACGTACGTCCGGGAGCGCAACCCCTCCGCCTCGGCGCTGCTCGACGTGGCCTGTGGCACCGGGAGGAACCTCCGCAGCTTCGCCGACGCTTTCGAGCATGTCGAGGGCGTCGACCTGGCCGAGGACATGCTCCGGGTCGCCCAGAAGAGGCTGCCGGGGGTGCCGCTGCACCAGGGCGACATGAAGGACTTCCGTCTCGACCGGAAGTTCGACGCGGTCACCTGCCTGTTCAGCGCGATCGGCTACCTGGACGACGCCGAGCAGCTGAACGCGGCGCTGCGCTGCTTCGGCCGGCATCTCAACCCGGGTGGGGTCATCATCGTCGAGCCCTGGTACTTCCCGGAGAACGCGCTGTCCGGGCGCGTCATGGGTGACGTCGTCACGGTCGACGGGCAGACCATCGCCCGGCTCTCTCACACGGTGGTGGAGGGCCGGGTCCACCGCATGACGGCGCAGTATCTGGTGGCCGATCCCCAATCCAGTATCCGGCACTTCACCGACCTCCACATGCTGTCGTTGTTCACGCGGCAGGAGTACGAGACGGCCTTCACCGAGGCGGGCGCCACCAGCGTCGAGTTCCTCGAAACCGGCCGCGACCGGCCGGGACTCTTCGTCGGCGTCAAGGCCTGAGCCTCGATCCACCGAGCGGTACCCGGCCTAGGGCCGTGGAACACGCCCGGCTGCCGGCGGCACACGCCGCCGTCAGCCGGGCGTGTTCGCGTTCGCGGACATGAAACCCATCTGTTGGGGTTCGCGTAGATGAGATTCATGGGAGGACACGCTCGTCGAGCGCTTCGGCGTCCCGGACAGCACGAGGCGGTCGCCGGACAGCACGACGCGCCGATCCCGGCATGAGGGCGATGGAGACCCATTCATGCGGGATCGGCGCGTCGGGGCCGCGAGCCGTCAGCCGCGGGCGAGGATCTTGCGGAGGGCGGTGATGACCTTGTCCTGGATGTCCACGGGCAGCGACGGGTACATCGGAAGGGAGAAGATCTCCTTCGCCGCGGCCTCGGTCACCGGGAGGTCACCGGTACCCCAGCCGAGGTGGGCGAATCCGGTCATGGTGTGCACCGGCCACGGATAGCTGATGTTGAAGTGGAAGTCGAACTCCCGGAGCGCCTTGAGGATCTCGTCCCGCTCGGGGTGGCGCACGACGTAGACGTAGTACACGTGGTCGTTGCCCGGGGCGAGCCGCGGAAGGATCAGCTCGGTGTCCTCAAGTCCCTCCGCGTAACGCCGTGCGAGCTCACGGCGGCCGGCGATGTACTCGTCCAGCCTGCGGAGCTTGCGGCGCAGGATCTCGGCGTGCACCTCGTCGAGCCGCGAGTTGTGGCCCGGCGTGCTCACCACGTAGTAGAGCTCCTCCATGCCGTAGCGGCGCAGCCGGCGCAGTCTCTCCTCGGCCTCGTCGTCTGAGGTGATCACGGCGCCCGCGTCGCCGTACGCGCCGAGGACCTTGGTGGGGTAGAAGGAGAACGCCCCCGCGTCACCCGTCGCCCCGGCCAGGCGGCCGTTGTTCGCGTGCGCCCCGTGCGCCTGGGCGCAGTCCTCCAGGAGCTTCAGGCCGTGCTGCGCCGCCAGCTGCTGGAGCGGGGCGAGATCCACGCACTGGCCGTACAGGTGTACCGGGACCAGGCACTTGGTCCGGTCGGTGATGGCGGCGGCCACCTTGCCGGTGTCCATCAGGTAGGTGTCGGGATGCACGTCGACGAACACGGGGGTGGCGCCCACCCCGTCGATCGCGAGCACGGTCGGCGCCGCGGTGTTGGACACGGTGATGACCTCGTCGCCGGGACCGACACCGAGCGCCTGCAGGCCGAGCTTGACCGCGTTGGTGCCGTTGTCGACCCCGACGCAGTGAGCCGCGCCGTTGTAGGCGGCGAACTCCTGCTCGAAGCTCCGCACGCTCTCGCCGAGAATGAGCTGATCCGAGCGGAATACGGTGTCGACCGCGTCGAGGATGTCCTCGCGCTCGTTCTCGTACTCCCGCCGGTGGTCCCATACATGAATGGCCATCGGTGCACGAACTCCTTCGGGATCGATTTCTCTTTCAGAGGTTGTTCAGGCACAAGAGCAGGGTCCTGGCCTCGATGCTGAGGTAGTAGCTGTGCCGTTGCAGCGCCAGCAGTTGCTCGACCGTCATCCACGCGAAGTCCGGCGGCACCCGTAGCGAGAAGTCGTCGTCGGCCTCCACCACGAGGTACCGGGTCTCGGCGTAGTGGAAGCGCCCGCCCTCCTCGGACTGCACGACGTCATAGAGGACGCCCTGGCGCGCGGACAGCATGTGGTCGAGGAACTCCGGGCGGCGCTCCGCCGGGGTGCCCGCGTAGTCGTCCATCATGAACCGCACGGTGGGGCCGAGCTCCACCGTGTCCCGGTTGCCCGGCAGGACCTCGGCGCGCACCAGCGCGTGCAGCCTCCCGCCGATGCGCCGGACCACCAGTCCCGCCAGGCCGAGGCCGTGCGGCGCCAGCAGCGGCTGCTTCCAGCTGTGCACCTCGCGGGTCCGGGCGTTCACCCGGACGCCGACGATGCTGAAGTTCCCGCTACCCTCCGGGGAGATCTTCTCGGTGTCCCTGCGCCACCCCACGACGGAGTTCAGCGGGACCAGCCGGGCGGACAGCTCGTACTCGCTCTTGCGGCCGGTGAACCAGCTGAGGATCTCCGTCATCGTGTGCAGGCCGTCCGGCTCCGTGGAGTCCGGCGGGGCGCCCTCGTAGGCGTCCTCGCCGTCCGGTCCCCTCGCGGGGCCCGCGATGGGCAGGCACCCGAGGACCGTACGGGCGTCCATGTTCATGACGTTGCGCCGCTGGAGCAGTCTGCCGATCTGCCCGAGGGTCAGCCAGCAGAAGTCCTCGTGGAGGGGCACGTCGTCGGTGACCTCGACCACGACGTTCCGGTTGCGCTTCAGGTGGAACCAGGCGCCCTGCTCCGACTGGAGGATGTCGACGAGGACCCGGCCCCTGTCCGGCTCGGTGAAGTACTCGACGTAGGGGGCGCGCGTTCCGCGATGCACCTGGGTGTAGTTGCTTGACGTCGCCTGGACCGTGGGGGACAACTGCACCAGGTCGGCGTTGCCGGGTTCCATCTTGGCCTGCAGCAGGAAGTGCAGGACGCCGTCGAACTCCTTGGCGATGATTCCGAGAATGGCGATGTCCCGTTGCACGAGAATGGGTTGCCACCACTCCCTGACATGACCGTGGTTCGTCCTGACGTGCAGGCCCTCCACACTGAAGAACCGGCCACTGTGGTGTTCCAGATTCCCGGTGTCCGCGGCGTAGCGCCATCCATTCGGCTCGGTCAGTTCGTCCAGCGGGATTATGGTGCTCTCGAACGGTTGCCTTCTCTTCCCGTCGAGCCAGCCTTCGACGTCGGGGCTCATCCGAGACGCGGTCGTTCGTGCCGATGCGGTCACGCGGGCGGCGATGCCGACGGGCGTGCTGACGTCGAGCTGATTGAGTCGCGCAGGCACCAGTGGCCCCCCATGAGGTCGTATGACTGCCTGCATCGTCGTACGGCCGGGCTTTGCGCTGCATCTTCTGGATTGCGGTGAGGCCGGGGCGATCCGGGGCCAGAACAGCCGCGAATCCGGTCCCGATGAAAAGGTCACGGCATTACAGGAGATGCGTCGCCGACGTACCGGTCGCACGCTGTTGGTATGCCAACCGGCACATCCTGAGAGTGGGTGACCCATGAAATTCTTGTCTGATCAGGGGAATACCTCGGCCGCCATAATCGGAATGGGTTATGTGGGATCGACCGTAGCGGCGGTCCTTGCCGATGAGGGCGTGGACGTCGTGGGAATCGAGGTCGACCCGGGGCTGGTCGCTCAGTTGGAGCAACGCCGTTGCTGGTTCAGCGAGCCGGGGCTGCCCGAGCTGCTGTACAGCGGCCTTGACTCGGGCCGGCTGCGGGTGACCACCGAGTACGACCTGGTCTCCGAAGTGGACGTGGTGGTCATCGCCGTTGGCACGCCGGTGCGGGACACCGAGCTCGTCGATGTGTATTTGCGGAGCGCGTGCACCGAACTGGCCAAGCGTCTGCGCAAGGGCCAGCTTGTCATCTTGAAGAGCACTGTGCCTCCGGGCGTGTCGAGGAACCTCGTCGCGCCCCTGCTGGAGGCCGGCGGGCTGAAGGTGGGCGAGGACATCGGACTGGTCTTCTGCCCCGAGCGGCTGTCGGAGGGGCAGGCGCTGCAGGAGATGAGGACTTTCCCGATCGCCGTCGGCGGATGGTGCCCCGACAGCGTGGCCGCCGCGGCCGCGTTCTGGCAGCGGACGCTCGGCAACGAGATCATCACCTGCACCTCGACCGAGAGCGCCGAGGTGGTCAAGCTGGCGAGCAACTGGTGGATCGACCACAACATCGCCATGGCCAACGAGCTGGCCAAGCTGTGCGCCGTGCTGGACGTCGACGTGCTTGAGGTCATCGCCGCGGCCAACACGATGCGCAAGGGCACCGGAAACGTCAACATCCTGCTCCCGAGCGTGGGCGTCGGCGGGTCGTGCCTGACCAAGGACCCGTGGATGGTGTGGCGCGCCGCCCGCGACCACGACATCGCGCTGGACACGATCCCCGTCGCGCGGGAGGTCAACGACTCCATGCCGGCCTACACCGTCGATCTGATCGTCGAGGAGCTGGCCAAGTCCGGCCTGCGGCTGGAGGAGACGAAGATCGCGGTGCTCGGCGTGTCGTTCAAGAACAACACCGGCGACCTTCGCGCGACCCCGGTGCTGCCGGTCGTGACCAAGCTGCAGCAGGGCGGGGCCGAGGTCGTCATCTACGACCCGCTCGCCGACTCCGGCGAGGTCGAGAAGATCTTCGGGCTGGCGCCGGTGGGGACGGCGCAGGAGGCGCTGGCAGGTGCCCACTGCATCGCCGTGCTGGCGGGGCACGACGAGTTCTCCGCGATCGATTTCGTCGCGCTCCGGGAGTCCGTGGCGCCGTCGTGCGTCATCCTCGACGGCCGCGCCTACTACTCGCGGGAGACAATCGACCGGTTCCGGCGGCATGGCTTCGCCTACCGGGGAATCGGAAGGTAACGGTCATGGCGCGGGTAGTGGTAACCGGAGGGTGCGGGTTCCTCGGCAGTCATCTGGTCGACGAGCTGGTCCGGCGGGGCGACGAGGTCACCGTGTTCGACGGCGGCGCGCCGCCCCCCGACCAGTCGCCGGCGCCGTCGGTCCGTTACGTGACGGGTGACATCAGGGACGCGTCGCAGCTGGCCGAGGTGGTGAAGGACGGCGTGGACACCGTCTACCACTTCGCCGCCGTCGTCGGGGTCGATCGGTATCTCGACCGTCCGCTCGACGTCATCGACATCAACCTGCTCGGCACCCGGAACGCGCTGGACCTCGCCACGAGGGCGGGCGCGAAGGTCGTGGTCGCGAGCACCAGCGAGGTCTTCGGGAAGAACCCCGCGGTCCCGTGGAGGGAGGACGACGACCGGGTGGTGGGCAGCACCGCCGTGGACCGGTGGTGCTATTCATCCAGCAAGGCGCTGGGCGAGCACCTCGCCTTCGCCTTCGCCCGCGAGCGCGGCCTCAGGACGGCCATCGTGCGCTTCTTCAACGTGTACGGCCCGAGGCAGCGGCCGGCGTTCGTCGTCAGCAGGAGCATCCACCGGGCCCTGAACGGAGAGCCGCCGGTGGTGTACGACGGCGGCGGCCAGACGCGGTGCTTCACCTTCGTGAAGGACGCGGTCGACGCGACGATCACCGTCGGCACGAGCGAGGCCGCCATCGGGGAGTGCTTCAACGTCGGCAGCTCGGTCGAGACCACGGTGGCCGAGCTGAGCGCCCTGGTCGCGGAGCTGACCGGCGTCGAGGCGGTCGTGCCGATCGAGACGCGGGACCGGCTCGGCGGCCGGTACCAGGACCTGCTCAGGCGGGTTCCGGACACGACCAAGATCGGCAGGAAACTCGGGTGGCGGTACGCGACGGATCTGCGCGAGGGGCTCGGCAGGACGATCGAGTGGGCGCGGGAGAACCCGTGGTGGCTCGACCTGGCCGACAGCGGCGCGGCGCCTGACAGCGGTCTGGCGGTGCCCTCACCCGCCTGAAACCGCCGTTGAGGGCCCCGGGCGGCATCCGCACGGGGCCAGAGGCGTGGCCTGCGGCCGGGCGGCGGGCGCGGGGGCCGCGGGGCCCGCCCGGGGGCCCGCCGGCCGGGGGGTTTTTTTTGTGGGGGGGGGGGGGGGGGGGGGGGTTGTGTTGGTGGTTGACCTGCCCGCGCAGGGGCGGGCCCCCCCCCCCCT
>NZ_JBEZFH010000294.1:0-6895 GCF_040649355.1 Sphaerisporangium sp. NPDC049002
ATTTAGATCGAAAGATCACGGGTTGTTATCAGCTGACTGCCCGTTTGTTATATGATAGAGCCTCTTTGGGGCGCTCGTGGGTGTTTCTTTACAAGCCTCTCCGGTGCCGAAAGGGTGGTGGCCGGTCGCGGCGTAGGCGACCAGGCATCCCCAGGCGAAGACGTCGGAGGCGGGGATGGCGGGCCCGCCGGTCAGGCGTTCGGGCGCCACCCATCCCGGGCTGCCCATGATCTGGCCGGCCTGCGTGTGCGCGACGGCGGCGTCCAGGTCCCTGGCGATGCCGAAGTCGATGACGCGGGGGCCCCTCGGGGACAGCAGCACGTTCCCGGGCTTCAGGTCGCGGTGGACGAAGCCCGCCTCGTGGATGGCGACCAGCGCCGCCGCGGACCCGAGCGCCACGCCGTAGGCGAGGTCGGGGGTGAGCGGGCCGCGCGCGGCGACGATCTGGGACAGGGACGGGCCGGGGATGTGCTCGGTGACGAGATAGGGACGGTCGCGGTCGGTGCCGTCCTCAAGGACCGGAGCGGTGCAGAACGGCACCACGCGGCGGGAGAAGGCGACCTCCTCGGTGAACCGCGCCCGGAGCGTCGGATCGCTGAGATGGACGGCGTGCGGCGTCTTGAGCGCGACCAGACCTCCCTCTGGCCGCTCGGCGAGGTACACCACGCCCATCCCACCGGCGCCGAGACGGCCGAGCAGAAGGTAGCGACCGATGATCACCGGGTCGCCCACCGTCAGCGGCCGAACGCCTGGAGGCATCCCGCTGGGGACGCCTGCTCCGCCACGTGCCATCCGGAGGTGACCTCTCTTCGAGAAGTGCGGCACAGGCCACTGTGTCCCTCGCGAAGGCCATTCGGCGCAAATTAGTTCGAAGTGGCATGAGAGGTAAGGCGAATCATCCCTCAAGGTAAGGAACATGAGGGCCTTATGTGACTCAATGGGCGGTTGTGACCTCTGTGCCGGGCCGGGCTGACCCGCCCCCGTACGTCAGGCCGCCGCCGAATCGGATCCCTGACCCGTGAGGGACGGCTGCGGCGGGTCCGCCGCCACCGAGAGCACCGGCGACTCCCCCGCCGGAACCGGCTCGGGAACGGGCGGGGAGACCGACGCGCCGGAGGATGCCGCGACGGCGTCGAGGAAGCGCTGGATGTGGCCGAAGACCAAGCGGGCCTCGGGCACGACGTCCGCCAGGATGGCGAACACGTGCGGCATGCGGCGCCATTCCTCGTAGGTCACCTTCACCCCGGCGCCACGGGCCTTTCGGGCGACGCGCCGGCCCTCGTCGCGCAGCACCTCGGTGGACCCGGTGACGACCATGAGCGGCGGCAGGCCGGTGTAGTCGCCGAATACCGGCGAGACCAGCGGGTCGCGGCAGTCGAGCCCGGCGGTCCACCGGCGTGCGAGCCAGTCGACCCGGCTCGCGGGCAGCATCGGGTCGACCCACCGGTTGACCGTGCGGCGGCTGTCGGACAGGTCGGCCCACGGCGACAGGCAGATCGCGGCCGCGGGCAGCGGCAGGCCGCGGTCCCGCAGGGCCAGCAGCGTCGCCAGGGTCAGGTGCCCGCCCGCCGAGTCGCCGGCGATCAGGATGTCCGCGGGCTCGTACCCCTGGTCCAGCAGGCCCTGGTACGCGGCGAGGGCGTCGGCCAGCGACTCGCTCAGCGGGTGGACGGGGCCCTGGCGGTAGTCGACCGCGAGCACGGGACGCCTCGCGGCGGCCGACAGGCGCCAGGTGATCGGCCGGTGCGTCGCCGGGGAGCAGAAGAAGTACGCTCCGCCGTGAAAGTAGAGCAGCACCTTGCTCTCGTCCAGATCGTCTCCGGCGCGCACCCATTCGGAGCAGGAGGGGGTGGTGTCCTCCTTGACGATGGAGACGTGCGCGGGAGGGGGAAGCGGGAGCCGCTCTCCAAGGGCCATCACCCGGGCGACGAGTTCCATGCCGATCTCGTGTCTGAGGAGCAGGGCCGAAATGGGCTTGGTCGTACCGCGCAGCAGGCCGTTGAGCGCGCTCGCCCGCCAGCTGATCGGGTACACCGGGTGAATGTCCACGTCGATCTCCTGCTGCATGTGACCCTCCATGAGCAGCCTTGCCGAATCTTGTTCTATCTACCTGCCCGTATACCCCGGTTTACATGGGTGTTACACACTTTGTCGAGGGTTATCCGGAACATTTGACCTGGTAGGGGTGCCTAAGGGCTCGGCGTGGATCAGCCTAGCTCCCCGGGGGACCTGGCCGGCCGGTCGCGCCCGGCGGCGTCGAGGGCGCGCCGGGCGCGCCCACCGAGACGGACGGGCGGCGCGGTGAATCGCGGGTCGCCCGGGGCGGGGGTGGTTACAATTCCAGTTCCGCCCATCCTGGAGGTGCCCGACCTTCCCGCTCTATGTGACGATCTTCACGTACGGCTTCCGCCGTCACGCCACCTACCGGGCCGCCGCCCTCGCGGGGGCGTTCACCAACACGATCTTCGGCATCCTCCGCGCGTACGTGCTGATCGCGTTGTGGCAGGCCCGGCCGGGCCTCGCCGGGTACGACGTCACCGACGCGATCACCTTCTGCTTTCTCACCCAGGCGTTCATCGGGCCCATGGAGGTCTTCGGAGGCGGCCTGCAGCTGGCCCAGCGGGTGCGCACCGGCGACATCGCCCTCGACCTGGTGCGCCCGGCGTCGCTCCAGATGTGGACCCTGGCCGACGACCTCGGGCGGGCCGCGTTCCTGTTCTTCGTCAGGAGCATCCCGCCCGCGGCGGTCGGCGCCCTGCTCTTCGGGATCCACGTCCCCGCGAACCCGGTCACCTGGGTGGCGTTCCTCGTCTCGATCGTCCTCGGCGTCACGGTCAGCTTCGGCCTTCGCTACCTGGTGGCGCTGTCGAGCTGCTGGGTCGTGGACGACCGGGGCCTGCAGTCGCTGTCACTGGTCATGACGACCTTCTTCAGCGGCATGGTGTTGCCGCTGGTCCTCTTCCCCGGCCGGCTCGGCACACTGGCGCAGGCGCTGCCCTGGGCGGCCATGGTGCAGGTCCCCGCCGACGTCTACCTCGGCAAGCGCGACGTCCTCGGCGCGCTCGCCTTCCAGGCCATGTGGGCGGCCGTCGTGCTCGCCGCCGGCGCGCTCGTCACCCGGTCCGCGCGCCACAAGGTGGTGATCCAGGGTGGCTGACTCCCTCGCGGGACGCCCCCTGCGGGAGGCGGGCCCACGGTGATCGAGATGGTGAGGAGCTACGTGCTCCTGGCGGCCGCCTGGATACGCGCCGCCGGGCAGTATCCCGTGTCGATGGCGCTGCTCACGGTCGGCTCGTTCCTGGTCACCGGCCTCGACATCGCGGCGATCGCGGTGATCTTCACTCACACCGGCTCCCTCGGCGGCTTCACCCTGCCCGAGGTGATGTTCCTGTACGGCACCGCGGGCATGTCGTTCGCGCTCGCCGACCTGCTCTTCGGTAACGTCGACAAACTCGGCCAGCACGTCAGGGCCGGCACGTTCGACGCGATGCTGATCCGGCCGGTGAGCCCGTTCGTGCAGATCGCGGTCGAGCGGTTCACCTTCCACCGCCTCGGCCGCACGGCGCAGGCGGCGACCGTGCTCGCGATCGCCCTCACCCGGCTGCACGTGCCGTGGCAGCGCGCGTGGATGATCCCGCTCATGGTGCTCTGCGGCATCGTCCTGTTCACCGCCGTGTGGACCCTCAGCGGGGCGCTCCAGTTCCTGCTGACCGACGCGGCCGAGGTGGGCCACGCGTTCACCTACGGGGGCGGCCAGCTCACGCAGTACCCGCTGAGCGTCTACGGGGGCGACCTGGTGCGCGCGGTGACGTTCATCGTGCCGCTGGCGTTCGTCAACTGGCAGCCTGGCCTGTTCGTCCTCGACCGCCCCGACCCGATGGGCCTGCCCTACTGGCTGCGCTTCCTCGGCCCGGTCGCCGCGCTCACGCTGTCCTGCGTGGCGGCGCTCGCGTGGCGCGCCGGGCTCCGCCGCTACCGTTCGACGGGGAGTTGACATGATCGAACTCGACGGGGTGGGCCGTTCCTTCACGGTCCGCGGCAAGACGGGACGGCTGCGCCGGAACTCGCGGGTCGTGCACGCCGTACAGGACCTGTCCTTCCAGGTGGCCGCCGGGGAGTTCGTCGGCTACCTCGGGCCGAACGGCGCGGGCAAATCCACGACGATCAAGATGCTGACCGGGATCCTGACGCCCACCAGCGGGCGCATCCGGGTGGCGGGCCTCGATCCGTCCCGGCGCCGCACGACGCTCGCCCGGCGCATCGGCGTGGTCTTCGGGCAGCGGACGACGCTGTGGTGGGACCTGCCGCTCAGGGACAGCTTCACCCTGATCCGGCACCTTTACAAAGTAGATCAAGTGCAGTACCGGAAGCGGCTCGCCGAGCTGGTCGAGGTGCTGGACCTCGGCGCGTTCCTCGGCACGCCCGTACGGCAGCTCAGCCTGGGGCAGCGCATGCGGGGCGACATCGCGGCGGCGCTGCTGCACGACCCCCCGGTGCTGGTGCTCGACGAGCCCACCATCGGGCTCGACGTGGTGAGCAAGGCGGCGGTGCGCGACTTCCTGCGCGGGCTCAACGCCGAGCGGGGCACCACCGTGCTGCTCACGACGCACGACCTCGGGGACATCGAACGGCTCTGCCGGCGCGTCATGCTGATCGACCACGGCAGCCTCGCCTTCGACGGGACCGTCGCCGAGCTCATGGCCACCGCCCCCGGCGACGCGTCGATCGAGGATGTCGTCACCCGCCTCTACACGCGGGCCGTCCCTTCATGAACGGCCGGCTCAGTAGTAGCCGCCGCCGGCGGGCGCGGAGGCCTCCTCCTCGTAGTCGTCCTCCTCGTCCCTGTGCCGGCCGGCCCACCGCGAGGGCATCAGCACCGGGATGAACAGCGCGATGCCCAGCATCGCGAAGACCCCCGTGCCCAGCAGGCCCTGCATGCCCTTGCCCGCCTGGACGACCATCGGGTTCATCGAGGGGCCGGTCGGCGCGAGGCCGAGCGCGCGGTTCACGTCCAGCACGTAGATCACCGTCCACGCCAGCAGGGCCATGGACGGCACGAACGTCGCGAGGGGCGAGACCCGGCCCGCCACCACCAGGCCGAGGATCAGGCCGGCCACCAGCATCGCCCCGAGGCCGACCAGCGCCTTGGTGTCCCTCACCGGGTCGACGGCGCCCGTGGCGTTCGCGACGCTCGCCATGCCGCGTAACGCGTCCTGCGAGGCCCACCCGGCGCCGGCCAGCAGCACCGCCGTCACCACGACGCCGAGCAGCAGCCCGAGAAAGTGCCGCATGGTCACCCACCTCGTTCTTCACAGAACCAGCGAACGCGGGCAACAGTAGCGAGAAAACCCCTGAAACGGCAGATGTCATATTGAGACGGGGAAATGCGGATCGCCCACCAAGACAGGCGGTCCCCGGGCATGACACGATGTGGGGCGTCATGCGTGCCCGCCTCCCCCTGCGCCTCGCGCGGTCGGCCGCCTTCACGGTCGTCTGCGTGACCCTCGCCGTGCTCGGCCACCGGGCGGCCGGCGGGTCGGGGCCTTCGTCGTGGGCGGCGGCGTCCGGAGGCGTCGCGGTGACCGCCGCGGCCGTGCTCCTCGCCGGGCGCGAGCGCTCACCCCAGACGATCATCGGTTTCCTGGTCGGAGCGCAGCTGTTCCTGCACCAGCTCTTCGGCCTCTCAGGGGACATCGGCTCGCCCCTGAGCGTCCACCTCTCCCACGGGCAGGGGCTCGGCGCCGACGTCGGCATGGTGGTCGCCCACCTCACCGCGACGCTGATCACCGGCTGGTGGCTGGCCCGGGGCGAGTCGGCCCTGTGGTCGGTGCTCCGCAGGCTCGGCGCGCTCGCCGTCCGCCGGCTGCGCCACCTGCTGGCCCTCCTCGACGAGGGCACGGGCGGCCCCGTACGGCCCGCCGCCCGCGCCCCCCGGCACCTCGATCCCGCCCCGGTCAGGCGGGAGCTCCGTCACACGGTCACCAGGCGCGGTCCTCCGCTTCCCGCCGCCTTCTGACATCTCGCGAGCCGCCGCCCCCCGGTGGAGCGTCCACCGGCGCCCGCCCGGACCCCGGCGGCATGGCCCGCGCTTTCGCCTGATCCCCCGTACGAAGTGGAGAATTCCCATGTCGTTGAGCTCTGCCGGCCGCCGCCTGGCCGCCGTCGCCGCCGGTGCCCTCGCCCTCACCATCGGCCTCGCCCTGCCCGCCCTCGCCCACGTCACCATCAACCCGGGGACGGCGGAGAAGGGCGGCTTCACCAAGGTCGCCTTCCGCGTCCCCAACGAGCGGGACAAGGACTCGACGACCAAGCTCGTGGTCGACCTGCCGGTCGACCACCCGCTGCCGTTCGTCTCGGTGCGCCCGGTCCCGGGCTGGAAGGTCGAGGTCACCAAGAGCAAGCTGCCGAAGGCCGTCCCGTCCAAGTACGGCGACATCACCGAGGCCGTCACGAAGATCACCTGGTCCGGGGGGAAGATCGACCCGGGCCAGTTCCAGGAGTTCGAGGTGTCCATGGGGTTCATGCCCGAGGACACCGACCAGCTCGTCTTCCCCGCGACCCAGACCTACTCCAGCGGGGAGGTCGTGAAGTGGGCGGACGAGCCCAAGGCCGACGGCACCGAGGCCGAGCACCCCGCCCCCACCCTCAAGCTCGTCGCCCCGGCGGCGGGCGAAGGTGACGAGCACGGGATGAGCGCCGCGCCCGCGAGTCCCGCCTCCTCCGCGCCCACGATGGCGGTCAAGGCAGACGCGCACGAGGGCGCGGGCACGTCCGACGCCGACGCGACGGCGCGGCTGCTGGGCCAGGAAGCCGGTGAGGGCGTCCTCGCTCATCGCGAGCGAGACTCCCGCGCAGTCGACGGTCCAGTAGCCGGCGGGGCCCTCCTCGCCGACGA
>NZ_JBEZFH010000295.1:0-6852 GCF_040649355.1 Sphaerisporangium sp. NPDC049002
GGCGACGCCCCGTTCATCATCCCGAAGACCTATCCCGGCCAGGAGACCCCCTTCGTCGCGTCCGGCGCCATCCTCCCGGTCAGCGACTACGTCGTGGCGACCGTGTCGATGGACCGCCCGGCCTCGGTGCCCTGCTTGCCGGACACAAGGGTGCGGATGTAGACGATCCGCTCGCCCTTCTTTCCGGAGATGCGGGCCCAGTCGTCGGGGTTGGTGGTGTTGGGCAGATCCTCGTTCTCACTGAACTCGTCCACGCAGGCGGCGAGCAGATGCGAGATCCGCAGGCCCTTCTGCTTGGTCTCGAGGAACGCCTTGATGGCCATCTTCTTGCCCCGGTCCACGATGTTCTGGATCATGGCTCCGGAGTTGAAGTCCTTGAAGTACAGGACCTCCTTGTCGCCGTTGGCGTAGGTCACCTCAAGGAAGCGGTTCTCCTCGCTCTCGGTGTACATGCGCTCGACGACTCGCTGGATCATGCCGGCGACGGTGGCCTCGCGAGAGTCGCTGTGCTCGCCGAGGTCCTCCTCGTGCAGCGGTAGTTCGGTGGTGATGTACTTCGAGAAGATGTCCTTCGCCGCTTCGGCGTCGGGCCGCTCGATCTTGATCTTGACGTCCAGGCGGCCGGGCCGCAGGATCGCCGGGTCGATCATGTCCTCGCGGTTGGAGGCGCCGATGACGATGACGTTCTCAAGGCCCTCGACACCGTCGATCTCCGAAAGGAGCTGGGGAACGATGGTGTTCTCGACGTCGGAGGAGACACCGGAGCCACGGGTGCGGAAGATCGAGTCCATCTCGTCGAAGAACACGATCACCGGGGTGCCCTCGGAGGCCTTCTCACGGGCCCGCTGGAAGACCAGGCGGATGTGCCGCTCGGTCTCGCCGACGTACTTGTTCAGGAGCTCCGGGCCCTTGATGTTGAGGAAGAAGCTCTTGCCGGACTGACCGGTCTTCTCCGCGACCTGCTTGGCCAGGGAGTTGGCGACGGCCTTGGCGATGAGCGTCTTGCCGCAGCCGGGCGGGCCGTACAGCAGCACGCCCTTGGGCGGGCGCAGCTTGTGCTCGCGGAACAGGTCGGCGTGCAGGTAGGGAAGCTCGATCGCGTCCCTGATCTGCTCGATCTGCCGCATGAGCCCGCCGATCTCCTCGTAGGAGATGTCGGGGACCTCCTCGAGCACGAGCTCCTCGACCTCGGACTTCGGAATGCGCTCGTAGACGTAGCCGGAGCGCGATTCGAGAAGCAGCGAGTCGCCCGCGCGGATCGGCTGGTCGAACAGCGACTCGGCGAGACGGACCACGCGCTCCTCGTCGGCGTGGGAGATGACCAGCGCGCGCTGGCCGTCCTCCAGGAGCTCCTTGAGCATCACGATCTCGCCGACGGTCTCGTAGCCGAGTGCCTCGACCACGTTGAGCGCCTCGTTGAGCATGACCTCCTGGCCGCGCCTGAGCGAGTCGACGTCCACCGCGGGGCTGACGTTCACCCGGAGCTTGCGCCCGCCGGTGAACACCTCCACGGTGCCGTCGTCACGGGTCTCAAGGAACACGCCGAAACCGGATGGCGGCTGGGCCAGCCGGTCGACCTCCTCCTTGAGCGCGACGATCTGATCCCGCGCCTCCTTGAGGGTGGCCACCAGTCGTTCGTTCTGACCGGTGACAGCGGCCAAACTGGCCTGCACCTCATGGAGGCGTTCCTCCAGGACTCTGGCTTGCCGGGGGGACTCGGCCAGCTTCCGGCGCAACGCAGTGATCTCCTCCTGGAGGAAGGAGACCTGAGTTGTGAGGTCAGCGACCTCTCGTTCGCGCTGGGCGGCTCGAGCCTCAGCGTCTTCGCGAGCTGCCACAGTCACCTCCTTCCCAGTCGAGGGCGACTACTCAAGACCCTACCTATCTCGGGGGCATCCGTAACCTGGCCAGGGAGTGTTCGTGTCATTACATCCAGTGTTCAGTGTTTAATGCCTTATTGGCGGCTCATTGCTTGTAAGCAGCTACGCGCGCGTTTCTGTTCCCCAGGTGCGCGGAAAAGCATGATTGTCCATCGGAACGCCATGCCAGGCTTCGGAGCTCATGTGCCCGACTCCTCCCCATAGGCGCCCTTGGCAGGGCGCCGGCGCTTCGGCGGGGGCGTGACACCGTCCGCCATGCGACGGGACACGACGAGGAAACCCGTGTGCCCGATCATCCGGTGACCCGGACGGACGGCGAGCCCTTCGACATGCCAGTCGCGGACCAAGGTTTCCCACGAATGCGGCTCCGTGAAACTTCCGTGATCGCGCAGGGTTTCCACCGTACGGGACAGCTGTGTTGTTGTCGCTACATAACAGCAGATAACCCCTCCGGGTGTAAGGGCTTTGGCCGCCGCGTCGACGCATTCCCACGGCGCGAGCATGTCGAGGATCACCCGGTCGACTTCCGGCTCGTCGAGGGAGGCGACGAGGTCGCCCACGACCAGCCGCCACTGCTCCATGGGCCCGCCGAAGAACTTCTCGACGTTCTTGCGCGCCACGTCGGCGAAGTCCTGCCGGCGCTCGTAGGAGGTGAGCCGCCCGCTCTCGCCGACCGCCCGCAGCAGGAAGCAGGTGAGCGCCCCCGAGCCGACCCCTGCTTCCACGACCCGTGCCCCAGGAAAGATGTCGGCCATCGCGACGATCTGGGCGGCGTCCTTGGGGTAGACGACCGCCGCGCCGCGCGGCATCGACACCGCGTAGTCCTCCAGGAGGTGGCGGAAGGCCAGGTAGGACGTACCCCCCGAGGAACGCACGACCGAGCCCTCGGGCAGTCCGATCAGGTCGTCATGGGGGATGGACCCCTTGTGCGTATGGAAGACTCCGCCCTCACGCAACGTCACGGTGTGACGCTTGTCCTTGGGGTCGGTGAGCTGAACCTGATCACCGGGCTGGAAAGGCCCGTGCCTGCGAAAACCCATGCGCGCAAGGCTATATGCGCGCGCCGCCCACTCGTGGCGGACCGCAGGGCCTGTGGGGGATGTGGGGCGGGTGCGAAAAAGGTTCGCCCTAAGCGTCCGTACCTGGTAGCAATTGGGCATGTTCCCCCGTGACGTGATCCCCGCGGGCCCGATCGTCCTGCGCGAGCACCTGAAGACGGACGCCGAGGCGATCACCCGCGGCTGCGCCGATCCCGAGATCGTCAGGTTCATCCCGACCGTGCCGGTGCCCTACGTCCTCGACGACGCGGTCGCCTTCGTCACCGAGCTGGTCCCCGCCGACTGGAACCGCGGCGGCGCCTCCTTCGCCGTCGCCGACGCCGGCACCGGCGAGTGGCTGGGCAACATCGGGCTGAAGCCGCTCAACGTGCGCGGCGCGGGCGAGATCGGCTACCTGATGGCCCCGTGGGCGCGCGGCCGTGGGCTGGCCACCAGGGCCGCCAGGGCGCTGACCGAGTGGGCGTTCGCCCAGGGGGTGCACCGCGTCGAGCTCGTCGCCGACGTGGACAACGTGTCCAGCCAGCGCGTGGCGATGGCCGCCGGGTTCCGGCGCGAGGGCGTCCAGCGCGGCGCCATCCCGCTGCGGGAGGGCGGCTACGGCGACGCGGTCGGCTTCGGCCGCCTCTCCTTCGACTCCGGGGAGCCCCAGCGCTCCTTCCTGCCCGATCTGCCCGGCGGGTCGCTGTCCGACGGCGTCGTGCGGCTCGCGCCGCTCACCCTGGACGACGCCGGCCCCTACCAGGAGATGATGAGCGAGCCCGAGGTCCTGATGTACAGCGTGCCGCCGAAGGTCCCCGACCCCGAGGAGACCCTGCGGCGCTGCCGGTACACCGGGATGTGGTGGTCGTCCGGCGAGCGCGCCGAGCTCAGCGTCAGGGACGCCGCGACGGGCGAGTTCGCGGGGCACATCCAGCTCATGAACATCGCGCCGCCGCTCGGCCAGGCCATGGTGGGCTACAGCCTCCTGCGGAGGTTCCGGGGCCGCGGGTTCATGACCAGGGCGGTGGACCTCCTGGCCGAGTGGGCGTTCGCCAACCTGCCCCTGCACCGGCTGGTGGCGGGGACAGACCCGGACAACACGCCGTCGCACCGCGTGCTGGAGCGCGCGGGGTTCACCCGGGAGGCGCTGATCAGGTCGCTGCTTCCCGGCCCTGGAGGCGTCCGCCACGACGACCTCCAGTGGGTGCGCTTCCCGGGCTGAGGGCCGCGCTCAGAGCAGCGCTCAGGGCAGGGCTCAGGGCAGGGCACCGGCGGCCGGGGTGGTGATCGGGGCGACCCGGGCGCCGAGGACGCCGATGAGGTCGGCCGGAGCCAGCTCAAGCTCCAGGCCGTGCCGGCCGCTCGCGACGTACACGGTGGCGTGGCGCAGCGCGCTCGGATCGACGACCGCGGGCACCTTCAGCGGCACCCCGAGGGGGCTGACCACGTCGGTGCCGAGCATGCTCACCTCGGACGCCGAGGCGACGCGCGCGTGGACGCCGCCGGTGGCGAGGGCCAGGCCCACCAGGTCGACCGCCGCGCCGACCGGCGCCACCGCGAGCACGACGTGCCCGTCGACGTAGGTGACGACGCCCTTGTACAGCCGGTCGTGGCCGACCCCGAGCTCCGCGGCGACCGACTTCTGGGATCTCGCCCTGGCCGGATCGTGCGAATAGGAATGTGCGGAGAAGCTCACCCGTGACCGCCGCAGCCTCTTGACCGCCAGTGTGTCGGGAAGCCGCTCGCGCGCCGGGGCGGGAAAACGCGCCCCCGCCGCCTCACGCCTCTTTCTAAAGTCACGATATTTCGGGGTAAAAACGTACAAATAATCAAGTAGTGCCTCGGCGAGTTCGACCGCGTCCCTGGCGTCCTCGGCGGGAATCCGCCCGGCGCGGATATGGGCCGCCTCGTTGCCGATGAGCCGCAGGTCCTCCGCCCACACCAGGAGCCTGCCCTCGATCAGCCCCCGCCTGCGCAGCTCCCTCAGCGCCTGCGACAGCGGCGAGACCCTTACTCCGTGATCTGCGCAGACGCCCTCCAGGAGCCGCCGCACCATCACGACGGCCGACGAGTGGGCGCCCGCCCGCAGGCAGGCCTTGGCCTCGCCCAGTTCCACGCGCAGGTGCTCGGGAATCTCCTCCCCTTCCGGCCGCCCCGCCCCCGGCCACAGCACGCGCGCCGGGCGCGGCGGCCGTTCGGGCCCGTCGTCCTCGGACCGGTCGGCGGATTCCCCGGGTGCGAGCAAAAGGACGTGCATGCACACCTGGCACACCGATAATGAATAAGGGGCGAGCAAAGGAGACAGAAAGGAACGGTGCGGGCCGTCGGGCTCACGCGCCAGGGTGCCCCGTTCGCATCTCGGGCACTCGACCAGATATCTGGCTCCCCAGCGTTCCACAAGCGGACGATAGACGATCAGAAACAGGCCGGACAAGAACGTGGGCGGGAGGCGGCCGATGGCGATGTGGCCGTTCGCGGGCCGCCGGGACGACCTGGCCCGGCTCGTGCGGCTGGCGCACGACGGCACGGCGCACGGCGTCGTGATCGCCGGCCCCGCCGGGGTGGGCAAGAGCAGGCTGGCCACCGAGGTGCTGCGCACGTTCGCCACCTCGGCCTACGCCGTCATCCCGATCAGGGCCACCAGGGCGGCCGGCGGCATCCCGTACGGCGCGCTGGCCAGGTTGCTGCCCCCGGAGGCGCCGCCTGGGCTGGTCAACCCGCTGCGGTGGGCGGCCGACGCCGTGCGGGCGCACGCGGGGGGCCGCAGGCCCGTGCTGGCCGTCGACGACGCCCACCTGCTCGACGGCCCCTCGGCCGCCGCGGTGCACCACCTCGTGACCGTGGAACGCGCCCTCATCGTCGCCACCCTGCGCACGGGCGAGCCCGCGCCCGACAGCGTCACGGCGCTCTGGCGCGACGGCCTCGCCGCGCGCGCCGACGTCGGGCCTCTGACCCTCGGCGACAGCGCCGCCATCCTCACCGCCGCCCTCGGCGGCCGGCCCGACGACGCCACCGTGCGGCGGCTCGGCACGGCGACCGAGGGCAACGCCCTGCTCCTGCACGAGCTCGTCGGCGCCGCGCGCGACGCGGGCACCCTGCGCCAGGTCAGGGGCATGAGGCAGCTCACCGGCGAGCCGCCGCTGGCGCCCCGGCTCACCGAGCTCGTGGGTGAGCGCGTCGGGGCGCTGTCCCGCGAGGCCGGGGCCGTGCTGGAGCTGACCGCGTTCGGCGAGCCGATCAGCCTGGCCACGCTGCTGGAGCTCACCTCCGCCGAGGCCGTGGAGCAGGCCGAGGGGCGCGGCCTGATCCGCATGACCGGCGACGGCCGCCGCGTGGTGGTCCGCCTCGGGCACCCGCTCTACGGCGAGGTCGCCCGTGCCGGGTGCCCCCCGCTGCGGCGCCGCAACCGGTACGCCACGCTGGCCGGCGCGCTTGAGCGCAGCGGCGCACGGCGCCGCGACGACCTGCTGCGGCTGACCGTGTGGCAGCTCGAAAGCGGCAGGCAGGCGCCGGCCGGCCCCTTGATGTCGGCGTGCCGGCTCGCCTGGGGCACCCACGACTACACCCTCGCCATCCGGCTCGGCCGGGCGGCGCTGGCGGCCGGCGGCGGGGTCGAGGCGGCGATCCTGCTGGCCACGGTCCTCGACTACGCCCAGTTCCCCGACGAGGCGCACGCCGTCCTGACCTCCCCGCAGACCTGGCCCCGCGCCGGCGCCCCGTACGGGCCCGAGGGCCCCGCGCAGGTCCCCGACTCGACGGCGGGCTGGGACTCCCGGCTCGACGAGGCGACCGGCACTCGCCTGGCACTGGCGCGCGCGAGCAACCTGGCCTGGGGCATGACTCCTCGGCGGTGGCCTTGACGCCCAGCGAGGTCAGGGTGGCGATGTTGGCCGCGATGCCGTCGGGGCTCATGGTGAGCAGGCCGTTCGCCTTGG
>NZ_JBEZFH010000296.1:0-6847 GCF_040649355.1 Sphaerisporangium sp. NPDC049002
GCCGTGCGCGCCCCGGCCGTGGCGAGCCGCCCGCGCCCTGCGGTGAGGGCGGCCTGCAGGGGCAGCAGCCCGAGGATGCTCTGTCCCACGGCCGCCCGGGTCCGTCCGGCGTCGGGGTGGCGGGCGGCGTCGAGCTGCGCCCGCCCCACCAGCCCCGCGTACGCCGCCGTGAGCCCGAACCCGGCCAGCCTGCGGATCGCGACCGGCGCGCCGCCCGCACGCCCCCGTGGGACGGCGGGTCCGCCATCGGCCGCAGGGCCGGAGGTGACCGACGAGACGTGCGCGGCCGCCAGCCCGGCGGCCACGGCCGTCGCGGTGAGTGCGGTGGCGGACCTGGCCTTCGATCCTCCCCCGACCTCCCCCCGGCTCAGCGCCGTGACACCGTAGGTGTGCGCGGCCACGGCTCCGGCCGCGAGCATGCGCGCCTTCCCCTGTCCGGGTGAGGCGCCCGACGTGCCTCCGAGCACCACGTCCAGCCCGCGCGCGGCGGCCATCGCCAGCGGGCCCGCCGCCGTGTCCTTCAGGCCCAGGTCGTACGCCCACACGACGGCGGCCAGCCCGGCGGCGACGCCGAGCGCTCCGCGCCCTCCGGTACGGGCGGCGGCGACCAGGCCGGCGGCGGTCAGCCCGGCGGCGAGGCCGAGCGCCTGGCCCGGCCGCACACGGCCGGAGGGGATGGGACGTTCGGGCCGCTCGACGGCGTCCAGGTCGCGGTCTGCGTAGTCGTTCAGCGCCATGCCGGCCCAGTACAGGCAGACCGACGACAGCGCGAGGCCCGGCCTGACCGCTCCCCCGGCGGAGACGTCACCGGGCACGGTGAGCGCGGCGGGGGCCCGGACCAGTTCGGCCAGCGTCGCGAGGTCCAGGCTCACGCGAGCGTCCCCGCGAAGGCGCGGAGCAGGTCGTACTGGCTCTGGAGGCGATGCTCGTCCAGGGCGAGGGGGTCCTTGAAGAAGAAGCCGAGCTCCTTCACCGCCCCCGAACGGCCGCGTTCGTGCGCGCGGGCGATCAGCCTGGCGAGGTCCAGCACCAGGGGCGCGGCGAGCGCCGAGTCGCAGCCCTGCCAGGTGAACTGCAGCGTCATCCGCACGCCGAGGAAGCCCTCGAAGGTGATGTGGTCCCAGGCCGTCTTCCAGTCGCCGAGGTGCGGCACGTGGTCGATGTGGGTCTGGCCCTCGACCTGATGACCGAGTATGCCGGGCAGCGCCCGGTCCTTGGAGATCTTCTTGCTCTCCCCCGCCGCGGGGTCGGCCAGCGTGGCGCCGTCTCCCCCGCCGAGCAGGTTCGTCCCCGACCAGGACCGCACGGCGAGGGCGCGGTCGGCGAACATCGGGGCCAGCGCCGTCTTGACCAGGGTCTCCCCGGTCTTGGCGTCACGGCCCGCGTACGGAACCCCCTGCGCGCGGGCCAGCTCGTCCAGCGCGGGGAGGGACACGCCGGTGGAGGGGGTGAAGTCGATGTACGGGCAGCCGGCGCTGAGCGCGGCGAAGGCGTACAGCGAGCTGGGCGGCAGCACGTTCCCCGGGAGCTCCAGGGCGCCGGTCAGCGCTTCCAGGCTCTGGTGTGCCGGGTGCGGCACGGCGGGCGGCTCGGTGGAGGCGACGTGGATCACGACCACGCGGGCGAGGCCCCGGCGCTCGCGGAAGTCGGTGATGTCGCGGATCAGCCTGCGCGCGACGGCGGCCTGGGTCTCCTCCCCGGCCGTGTCGCCGATCTCGGTGCCCTCCACGGAACCGGCCCGCTCTCCGGCGGACGGGCCGGGCCGGGTCTCGGCGGCGGCGGCGATGCCGGGCCGGATCTCGGCGTCGGCCGCCTCCAGGTCGTGGCGTACGAGCTCGGCGAGCGGCGGGGGGATGACCCCGGCCCGGCTGAGCTCCTCGGCCCTCTTGGGCAGGGGCGTGCTCGCGATGTCGTGGCCGCCGAAGACCAGTCTGTCCAGTGGCGGCAGTCCCGCACCCGCGAAATCGGGCCCCTCGGTCACGCATCCGATGGGCGCCGCGAGCCCGGACCGTAACGCCGCCGCCCCGGTGACGACCGTGGTGGCCACCGATCCCCGTGCCCCCACCAGCCAGATCCCGACGTCCATCAGCATCTCCTTCTTCTCACGAGCCGGCCGCCGACTGGCCGGCCTCTTGCTGTCGTGCACAGGGTCTCCGCCCCGGCTCCCATCGCCGGGACGCCCGCGGGACCGTACATCTGTACGTCCGGAACACCGCCGATGCCCGGAACACCCAAATGAGGGTGTTCCGGGCAGAGATGACCCCTACGAATTGCTATGGATCACTTGGTGAGCGTGAAGGTGTCCACGTCGAACAGGGAGCCCCCGTTACCGGTGAACACCAGGAACACCGGTCCGGACGCCGAACCGCTGAGCGTCGTGGACACGTTCTGGAAGGTGTCGAAGCTGCCGGTCGACGGAACCGTCACCGTGCCCAGCAGGGTGCCCGTCTGAGAACCCGAGCGGACCTGGATCGCCCCGCCCGCGCCGCCCGAGGAGATCCGGGCGGTGAACCCGGTCGCCCCGGCGGTGCTCACCGACGCGTACCCGGCCCAGTCACCGTTGTCGATGTAACCGACCGTCTTGCCGCCGCTGGCCGCCGCGTGGTTCGCGACCTGCACGCCCGACTGCGAGGTGTACGCCTCGCCCTCCACCGTCGCGGGGACGGCGGTCTTGGTCAGCGAGAAGGTGTCCACGTCGAACAGCGAACCGGCGCCACCGGTGAACGTCAGGAACAGCGGCCCCGACCCCGAACCGGTCAGCGTCGTGGACACGTTCTGGAAGTTCTCCCAGCCACCGGTCGGGGGCACGGCCACCGAGCCGAGCACGGTCCCGGTCTGCGAGCCCGAGCGGATCGTGATCGTCCCGCCCGGCCCGCCCGAGGAGATGCGGGCGGTGAACCCGGTCGCCCCGGCGGTGCTCACCGACGCGTACCCGGCCCAGTCACCGTTGTCGATGTATCCGAGCGTGTTGCCGCCGCTGGCCCCCGCGTGGCCCGCGGCCTGCACGCCCGACTGCGACGTGAACGACTCCGCCTC
This sequence comes from Sphaerisporangium sp. NPDC049002, assembly GCF_040649355.1. Classification (NCBI taxonomy): domain Bacteria; kingdom Bacillati; phylum Actinomycetota; class Actinomycetes; order Streptosporangiales; family Streptosporangiaceae; genus Sphaerisporangium; species Sphaerisporangium sp. NPDC049002. Next base: position 3,037 of record NZ_JBEZFH010000296.1, read on the forward strand.
GATCGTGCCGCCCGGAGGGGGTCCGGTGGGAGGGGCGCAGTTGGCCGTGACCATGCCCGCCGTGTACCTGATGCCGCCGAGCAGCAGCGCCCGGTAGGCCGGGTCCGCGTAGGACTCGATCGTGTGGCCGAGGCCGGTGTAGAACGACCGGCCGCTCACCTGCGGGTGGCACCAGGTGATCGGGTGGTCCCCGCTCATCTCGCCACCGGAGTAGCTGCTCTCGTCCAGGCTCTGCAGCACGTGGACGGTCGAGCGGGGGTTGGTGCGGTAGTTGTACCACTCGTCGGTGCGCGACCACGTGGCCGCGAGGCCGGAGGTGGCGGGGTGCGTGCGGTCCTCGTTCTTGACCGTCGCCTGCTGGATCGCCGGGTGGCTCTTGAACCACGCGCCGACCAGCTGGCCGTAGTACGGCCAGTCGTACTCGGTGTCGGCCGCGGCGTGGACGCCGACGTAGCCGCCGCCACCGTTGACGTAGGAGGTGAAGGCGGTCTGCTGGGCGTCGTTGAGGACGTCGCCCGTGGTGCTGAGGAAGACCACCGTCTTGAACTGGGCGAGGTTGGCCGTCGTGAAGGCCGTGGCGTCCTCGGTGGCGGTGACGGTGAAGTTGTTGGCGGTGCCGAGGTCACGGATCATCTGGATGCCGGTGGGGATGGAGTCGTGCCGGAATCCGGCGGTCTTGGAGAAGACCAGCACCTTGTAGGCGGGGTCCGCGGCGTGAGCGGCCGTGGGAGCGAACTGGGTGACGATCAGGGTGGCGGCGATCACTGCCAGACCACCTCGTAGGGCGCGGAACATGGCTGTCCTTTCGTCTACGGCGCGACCGGCGCGGGCTGACCCCGCGCCGGGTTCGCCGATCCCGGCCCGGCGCGGGCCCCTACCGGGTGCCTCGCGCCGCGCCGGCCGTGCCGCTAGCGGGTGATGGTGAAGGTGTCGACGTCGAGCAGCGAGCCCGAGCCGCCGGTGAAGGACAGGAACAGCGGCCCCGAGGCCGAACCGGTCAGCGTCGTGGACACCGTCGTGAAGTTGTCGAAGCTGCCGGTGTTGGCGACGTTGACCGAGCCCAGCAGGGTGCCGGTCTGCGAGCCTGAGCGGACCTGGATGGTGCCGCCGGGGCCGCCGGAGGACACCCGGGCCGAGAAGGTCTTCGCGCCCGAGGTGTTCACCTGCGAGTACCCGGCCCAGTCGCCGTTGTCGATGTACCCGAGCGTGGTGCCGCCGCTGGCACCCGCGTGGCCGGCAGGCTGCACGCCGGACTGCGAGGTGTAGGCCTCACCCTCGGTCGTGGTGGAGGTGCCGGCGCCGGTGTTGAGGGTGTAGGCGTCGAGGTCGAAAAGGTTGCCCTGACCGGTCACACCCTTGAACACCAGGTACAGCGTCGTGGTGCCGGCCGGGACGTTGCTCAGGTTCCCTGTGACGTTCACGAAGGTGTCCCAGCCACCGGTGGGAGTGACGGCCACGGACCCGAGCAGGGTGCCGGTCGCCGATCCCGCGCGCACCTCCAGCGTGCCGCCGGCGCCGCCGGAGGAGACCCTAGCGGTGATGCTCTGGGCGTTGGAGACGTTGTAGGGCGTGAAGGAGATCCAGTCGCCGTTGTCGGTGAAGCCGACGGTCTTGGCGCCCTCGGCCCCGGCGTGGTCGGCGGTCTGGATGCCCGACTGCGCTCCGAAGTGCTCGGCCTGGCGGTGCCTCGGCTGCAGGGTCCGGGTGCTGGTCGAGGTCAGGCCGCCCTTGTCGGTGTAGGAGGCGGTGAAGACGCCGAAGATGTTCGCCGCCGCGTCGTGTTCACCGTCGACCGGGACCGCGATGGATCCGCTGCAGCCGGTCTTGGAGGTGATCTGGTGGGCGTGGCTGTCGTGACCCAGCGAGTAGGTGACCGTCACCTTGCCGCAGTCGATCGTGCCGTCCTCCGGGTCGCTGACCGTGACCTGGAAGGGCACGGTGTCGCCGAAGGAGAACAGCTGGCCGTCGACCGGCTGCGTGAGCGTCACGGTCGGGGCGGTGTTGCCGACGCTCACGATGACACTGGCCGTCCCGGTGAGCCCCTGCGGGTCGCGGACCGTCAGCGTCGCCGTGTAGGTGCCGTTGGTGGTGTAGGTGTACGAGGGGTTGGCCGCGGTGGAGGTGGCGCCGTTGCCGAAGTTCCACGAGTACGTCAGCGCGCCGCCCTCGGGGTCGGAGCTTCCGGCCGAGGAGAAGGTCACCGCGAGCGGGCTCGGACCCGAGGTCTTGTTGGCGGAGGCCTTGGCGATCGGGTTGCGGTTGGTCCCGCCGATGTACTCGATCCTCCACAGGGCCTGGTTGTTGCCGCCGGTGCCGTAGTCGAGCACGTACAGCGCGCCGTCCGGGCCGAAGGCCATGTCCATGACCTGCGTGCCGGTCCACGGGAAGTCGCCGATGTCACCGTAGGCGCCGTCGGCCTTGACCTCGATGGCCTTGATCCACCTGCGGCCGTACTCGCCGGCGAAGAACCTGCCGCTGAGGGACTGCGGGAACTTCACGCTGGAGTTCAGGTTCGCGTCGTACCGGTAGACCGGACCGCCCATCGGTGACTCGGAGCCGCCGCCGAACTCCGGCGGGGAGCCGGCCTCGCCGCCGTACCTGATCCAGCTCGGCTTGGCCGCGGGCAGCTTGGCCACGCCGGTGTTGCGGAAGGACGCGTTGGTCGGCCCGCCCGCGCAGTCGAACTTCGCCCCCGAGGGGCCGCTGGGGAAGGTGTACTTGTTGTAGGTCTCGGCGGTGGTGTTCGTACCGGTGCAGTACGGCCAGCCGAAGTTGCCCGCGCTGGTGATCCGGTCGAACTCGACCTGCCCGCCGGGGCCGCGGTTGGCGTCGGGGCCGCCCGCGTCCGGTCCGTAGTCGCCCAGGTAGACGATCCCGGTGGCCTTGTCGACCGACATGCGGAACGGGTTGCGGAAGCCCATGCCGTAGATCTCGGGCCGGGTCTTGGCCGTTCCCGGCGGGAACAGGTTGCCCGAGGGGATCGTGTAGGTGCCGTTGGGCTCCGGGTGGATGCGCAGGAGCTTGCCGCGCAGGTCGTTGGTGTTGCCGGAGGACCGCTGGGCGTCGAACTGCGGGTTGCGGTCGGTGCGCTCGTCCAGGGGCGAGTACGAGTTGGACTCGAACGGGTTGGTGTCGTCACCTGTGGTGAGGTACAGGTTGCCCGCCGCGTCGAAGTCGATGTCCCCGCCGACGTGGCAGCACTGGCCACGGTCGTTGGCGACCTGGAGCACGACCTTCTCGCTGGCCATGTTGAGCGTGTCGTCGGCGTTCAGGGTGAAGCGCGACAGGTTCAGGTTGCCCTTCCAGGCGTCGAACTGCGCCTGCGTGCCGCTGGTCGGCGCGTCGCCGTCCGGCGTGCTCAGCCTCGGCGAGTAGTACAGCCAGACGTAGCGGTTGGTCGCGAAGCCCGGATCCACCGCGACGCCCTGGAGGCCCTCTTCGTCGTGGGTGTAGACGTTGAGCTTGCCGGCCTGCTTGGTGCTGCCGGCCGCGGTGGTGACCCGGACTGTGCCGTCACGGGCGGTGTGGATCACCGAGCGGTTGGGGAGCACCGCGAGGGACATGGCCTCGCCGAGCGCCGCGCCTCCGGTGGCCAGGCTGACCTGCTGGTAGTCGGAGGCCGGGATCACGGAGGCGCCGGCCGCCTGACCGGTGGCCGAAACCGTCGCCAAGCCGCCGGAGATCACCAGCGTGACCGAGGCGAGTAGTCGTGTCCACGACCGAGGACGTGGTGACATGGGGGGTCCTTTCCTGACTTGGGGGGTCAGTCAGGCAAGGCGCGCGCCGCCGCGCTTGTTGCCGGGTACTGCGG